>DASTQG010000052.1:0-3468 GCA_035761885.1 Steroidobacteraceae bacterium
AGTGGGGGTTAGCCCGCAGGGAATCGACATGAAGCACGCAGCGCGCTAACCCCCACTTCCCCCACCCGGCACCAACCGACCCATGCTGGCACGCACCGTAGAAAACGTTTACTGGTTGTCGCGTTACCTCGAGCGCGCGGAGAACACCGCGCGCATCATCGGCGTGAACACCAACCTGCTGCTGGATCTCCCGGGCGGCATCGCGCCGGGCTGGCTGCCGCTGGTGGACATCTCCGGCAACCGCGCGGAGTACGACCGCCTGCACGAAGGCAAGGCCACGCGCGGCGAAGAACGCGACGTGGTGCAGTTCCTGCTCGCCGACCGGACCAACCCGGGATCGATCTGCTCGAGCCTGCACAGCGCGCGCGAGAACGCGCGCACGCTGCGCGAGATCCTGCCCACCGAGGCCTGGGAGCTGCTCAACCAGTTCTTCGCGGATTTCACCCGGGACCTGCCCACCGGCATCAACAAGCGCGCGCGCTTCGAATTCCTGAAACGCATCGTCGTCACGCTGCAGACCATCGCCGGCATGCTCGACGGCACGATGAACCGCAACGACGCGCACACCTTCAGCGTGCTGGGCCGCAATCTCGAACGCGCCGACATGACCAGCCGCATCGTCGACGTGCGCTCGGCGCAGCTGCTGCCGGCCGAGACACCGGAGCTGCGGCCCTTCGAAACCGTGCAGTGGATGAGCGTGCTGAAGAGCCTGTCCGGCTACCAGATGTACCGGCTGCGCATGCGCACGCGCGTGAAGCGCACCGACGTGCTCCAGTTCCTGCTGCGCGACGACCAGTTCCCGCGCTCCTGCCAGTTCTGCCTGTCGCAGCTCGAGCGTGCGCTCAACGAGCTGCCGCGCAGTGAAAGCGTGCTCGAGGTGCTGGCCGGAGCCGCACGCTTCATCGAGCGCGCGCCGCTGGCCACGCTCGACCAGCCCGGCCTGCACGATCTCATCGACCGGCTGCAGCTGCACGTCAACAACGTGCACGACATGATCGCCGAGATCTACTTCCCGTCGCGCATGGACGGGATGCGGCGCATGCCCAGCCAGGCGCAGGGCCAGAACCAGTCGCAGCGGCAGTCATCGCTGTCGTTCGGGGAAACCGCAAAGGCCTGAGAGCGGCCGGTATCCGTCGCGCGGTTTCGTACGTAGCCTTACGAATGCGGGCGCGCGCTCCGGCGGGTCATTCTCGCCCGCATGAAAGCGCTGCAGGACCTTCCACGCGCACAACCACCGGAACCCGGCGGTGAGCTCTGGGGCACGACCATTTTCGACGGTGCCGCCGCACGCCGCGGCTATGCGCTCAACAAGATGTGCTTCTCGTTCAACGACGCCGCGAATCGCGAGGCGTTCCGTCACGATGAGGACGCCTATTGCCGCAAGTTCGGGCTGGACGAAGAACAGCGCGAGGCGGTGCGGCGCCGCGACGTGCTGGCGATGATCGCCGCCGGCGGCAACATCTATTACCTCGCGAAGCTCGCGGGAATATTCGGGCTCAACGTGCAGGACGTCGGCGCACAGCAGACCGGCGTGAGCGTGGAGGAATTCCGCGCGCGGCTGCTCGCGGCCGGAGGCTAGTCATGGCACGGATCGTCGGCGGCATCGGCACCTCGCATATCCCGGCCATCGGTCTCGCCATGGCGCGCAAGCAGTTCGACGAGCCTTACTGGAAGCCATTCTTCGAGGCCTATCGCCCGGTGCGCGCCTGGCTCGACGCCGTGCGGCCCACGGTCGCCATCGTGGTCTACAACGATCACGGCCTGAACTTCTTCCTCGACAAGATGCCCGCCTTCGCGGTGGGCGCCGCTGCGGAGTATCGCAACGCCGATGAAGGCTGGGGTCTGCCCACGCTCGCGCCGTTTCCCGGCGACGCGGCGTTGTCGTGGCACCTCATCGAGCGCCTCGCCGAAGCGGATTTCGACCTGACCACCTGCCAGGAGATGCTGGTCGATCACGGCTTCGTCGTCCCCATGCAGCTGTTGTGGCCCGACGCCACGCGTTGGCCGGTGCGTGCCATCCCGATCCACGTGAACACCGTGCAGCATCCATTGCCCAGTCCCCGCCGCTGCCTGAAGCTCGGCGAGGTGCTCGGCCGTGCCATCGAATCCTGGCCGGCCAACGAGCGGGTCATCGTGCTCGGCACCGGCGGACTCTCGCATCAACTCGACGGCCGGCGCGCGGGCTTCATCAACAAGCCATTCGACCTGTATTGCCTCGAGAAGATCGTCACCGAACCGGAAGTGCTGGCCAACTACTCCATCCGCGAACTCGTCGAGCTGGCCGGCACGCAGGGCCCGGAACTGATCCAGTGGCTGGTCATGCGCGGCGCGCTCGGCCCGGCCGTGCGCAAGCTGGAAGGCAACTACCACGTGCCGATCTCGAACACCGGATCGGGGATGCTGCTGCTCGAAAAGGCGGCCTGACTTTCACCGCGCCGGATTGCGCGGCCGCGCGCCCGCATGTTATGCACCCCGCATGGTGGAAAACCTGCGCGAATGGGTCCTGCCCTCGGAAGCCGCGGCCATCCTCGTGGCCTTGGGGGCGGGACTGCTGATCGGCGTCGAACGCGAACGCCGCATGAAGGACGATGCGATCGCCGCGGCGGCCGGCGTGCGCACCTTCGCGATCGTGTCGCTGCTCGGCGTACTGGCCGCCCTCAACGCCTCCAACATCGTGCTGGGTGCGGTGGCGGTGGGCGTCATCGCGCTGACCGCGCTTTCCTATCATCGCTCGCGCGAGGCCGATCCCGGCCTGACTACCGAATTCGCGCTGCTCGCCACCTTCCTCATCGGCGTGCTGGCAGCCTCGCAACCGGTCGTGGCCGCGGCGGCCGGTGTGCTCATCGTGCTGCTGCTGGTGATGCGCGCGCCGTTGCACGCCTTCGCGCGGGCCAAGCTCTCCGATCAGGAATTGCGCGACGCGGTGATGCTCGCGGCGGCCGCGATCCTGGTGCTGCCCATCCTGCCCGACCATCCCATCGATCCCTGGCAGGTCGTGAACCCACGCACGGTGTGGAAGCTCACCGTGCTGATCATGCTGGTGGATGCCGCGGGCTACGTGGCGCAGCGGCTCGTGGGTGCGCGCGCCGGGTTGCCGATCTCGGGATTGTTAGGCGGCTTCGTTTCGAGCACGGCCGTGGTCGCCACCATGGGCAAGCGCGCGAAGGAGGAGCCGAAGGTGCTGTCCGCCGCGGTCGCCGGTGCCGCGCTGTCGCAGATCGCCACCGTCGCGCAGCTCGCGATGGTGCTGGCCGTCAGCGACGCCGCGTTGCTCGGCCAATTGCGCTGGGTGTTGTTGGCCATGGGTGCCGTCATGGCCGCCTATGGCGCGCTCATGCTGCTGGCGGCCAAGGATCGGGCCGCGCCGCCACCGCCTTCGGGTCGCGCGTTCCAGATCCGCACGGCGCTGGTCTTCGCCGCCGCATTCGTGTTGATCATGCTGCTCGTCGCCTGGCTGCAGCGCTCCTT
>DASTQG010000053.1:0-2414 GCA_035761885.1 Steroidobacteraceae bacterium
CGGCTGGCAGAGAACCTGCCCGATGCGTTGAAGCTGCGCCGTGAGCTTGCAAACGACGAATCGGTGATCACCCGCTCGGGCGAATGGATCGGGCGCGACTGGCTGCGGGTCAACCGCGGTGGCGATCCGCATTCGGGTGTAATCGAACGTGAGCAGCGTCTCAAGCAGCTGCGCAGCGCACTCGCGCAGAGTGAAGAAAACGTGCGCGACACCGAGGCGCGCCTGGCCGCGTGCCGCGAAGAACTGGCGCTGGCCGAGCGTGAGCGCGACCTGGCGCAAAGCCGCATCCAGGGTGCGCACCGCGATCATGCCGACCTGCTCGGACAGCTCGAGGGCGAGCGCGCGCGTGCCCAGGAGTCCACCATACGGCGCGAACGCCTGGAAGAGGAGGCCGCGGAGGTCACGCGCGAAGCGGGCCTCGCGCAGGATGCGTTGGCGCGCGCTCGCGCCGAGCTCGATCGCGGTCTGGTGGAGCTCGACGCGCTCGATTCGCGGCGCTCGGGTCTGGAAGCCGAACGCGACGACTGTCGCGAGGAAGTGCAGCTGGCGCGCGCGCGCTGGCAGGCGGCGCAGCTCGCGAGCCGTGACCTGCTGATCCGGATCGAATCACGCCGCTCCAGCGAGAGCTCGACGGGCGTGGGCCTGAAGCGCATGGCCGATCAGCGGCTGCAGACCCAGGCGCGCCGCGACGAACTGGAAGCCACGCTGGCCAGCGGCGATCAGCCGATCCACGAGCTCGAAGGGCGCCTCGAGGATTTCCTCGCACGCCGGCTCGAAGTGGAGAGCGAACTGGCCGCCGAACGACGTGCCCTGGAAGAAGCGGATAGTGCCCTGCGTGCGCTCGATGAAAAGCGCCTCGATGCCGAGACGCGCGTCAACACCGCACGGGCCGGTGTGGAGCAGGCTCGCATGCTGGCGCAGGAGTCGCGCGTGCGTCGCGAAGGGCTCATCGAGCAGTTCGCCGCAACGCGCTTCGACCTGGCGGAGATCCTGGCCGGCCTCGCCGCCGACGCTGCGGTCACCGCCTGGGAGGAATCCCTCAATACCGCCCGCGCGGACCTCGAGAAGCTGGGGCAGGTGAATCTCGCGGCCATCGACGAGCTCAAGGAGTGCTCCGAGCGCAAGGAATACCTGGACCGCCAGTTCGCGGATGTCACCGCTGCACTGACCACGCTCGAAGAGGCGATGCGCAAGATCGACAAGGAGACGCGCACGCGCTTCGAAGACACTTTCAATCGCATCAACGCCGGCCTGAAGGACAAGTTCCCGAAGCTGTTCGGCGGCGGGCACGCCTACCTGGAACTGGTGGGCGATGACGTGCTCGAGGCCGGCGTGGCGGTCATGGCGCGCCCGCCGGGCAAGCGCAACAGCAGCATCCACCAGCTCTCGGGTGGCGAGAAGGCGCTGACCGCGGTGGCGCTGGTGTTCTCGATCTTCGACCTCAATCCCGCGCCGTTCTGCCTGCTCGACGAGGTCGACGCGCCGCTCGACGAACACAATGTCGGTCGCTTCTGCGACATCGTGCGGCAGATGTCGGAGCGCGTGCAGTTCATCTTCATCACCCACAACAAGGCGACCATGGAACTCGCCTCGCAGTTGTTGGGCGTCACCATGCATGAGCCGGGTTGCTCGCGGCTCGTGTCCGTTGACGTCGACGAGGCGGTGCGCATGGCTACTGCGTAGGTCATGTCCGAGCTGCGCCTCATTCTGCTGGTGGCCGGTGGATTGTTCATCGCCGGCATCGCGGGATTCGAATGGTGGCGAGCGCGTCGTGACCGCGGGTCTGCGAGCGGATCCCGTCAGGAGCCCGGCGGCACGGAAACGTCCGCCCCATCCGCCAGGACGTCGCTGCCGGATATCAACGTGGTGCGCGAGGCGCGTGTCTCGGTCACCGAAAGCCTGCCGGTCATCGAACTCAGCAGCACTTCCGCATCCGGTACGCGCCGGGCGCTCGGCATCTCGATATCCGACGAAGTGGCCGTGGACGCCGCGACCTCCGGTGCTGGCGCCGAACCACCGCCGGCGCGCAAGCAGCCCTACATCGGCCATGGCAACCGAGACAATTACGACGAAGTTTCGGAGGTGCGCGTCTACGAGGAACAGCCGGTGCACGGTCCGCAGCTGGTGATCGCCTGGCCGAAAGAAGACGAGAGGCGCATCGTCACCTTGCGGCTGGTGCCGAACGGCGAGCCGCGGTTCTCGGGCCGCGCGTTGCGCCAGGCATTCGCGAACGCGGGCTTCTGGCACGGGCCACTCGACATCTACCACCTGCCGGATGGGCAGGGCCGCGTCATCGTCAGCGCCGCTGCGCTGGCGCAGCCCGGCACGTTCGATCCTTCGATCATGGATTCGCAGCGTTTCTCGGGACTCAACCTTTTTTCCGTGCTGCCGGGCGTCCTGTCCGAGCGCGACAC
>DASTQG010000054.1:0-2051 GCA_035761885.1 Steroidobacteraceae bacterium
TTGCCTCTCCAGTCCCGCAGAAGCGCGCCGCGCTGCGCCGGTACTGCGCCAGCGGGCTGAACGAGGCACGTTCCAGGTCCCATAGCAGGTAGTCGGTCACCACCGCCTCGCCCTGCGCGCGCGTGAACTCCAGAAGCCGGCTGTCTTCGCGGAATGCGAGCCGATCTTCCTGCCGGCACGGCAAGGTCGAGCGCACCTGCGCCAGCGCTTCGGGGAACGACAGCGCGCCGCTTCCGAGGTCGACGATCGCGACCTGCTCGCAATCCTCGCCGCACGAGAGCCGTACCAGCGCGAATGAGCCGGCAAAGTTCGTGCCTTTCGCGGCAGCGGAAGTGAGCTCGCGCGCGTGCTGCGAGCCGGGACCTTCCGTGGGCAGATCGAGCCGGATCTCGCCAGTCGCGGCGATCGTGCTGACGCGGTACTCGGAGAAGCGGGGTCGGCCGAGCTCGGCTTCATCCTCCGCGGCAGTCGCCGCCCCCAGAACCGCATCGAGGGCAGCGGCGGACGTGTCATCCAGGAACCAATCGTCCACCTCGAGCACCACGCGCTTCGTGCCGGCAGTGACTTCCACGTCCTGCAGCGCGTGATCGGCGCAGGTCTCCACGAGCGGCGACGGGTTCTGGCGGCAACGGCTGTAGCGGGTGTGCGCGCCATACAGCTCGCGCAGGCCCGGCTCTTCGGGCCGCACGAAGATCCAGTAGCGCCCCGCCGGCAGGTCGAAGCGGAACGTCGCTTCGTTGCGGGTGAGCGAGGCTCGGTGGAGCGCGTCGGACTCGATGTTGCGCGCGTAGACCGTGGCGGCAGGGATGGCGCGGCCGGGATACAGGATGCGCCCTTCGAGCGTGGCTGCCGAAGCGAGCCCCGTCAGCAGAAGCGCACCCAGCGCGGCGAGCGCGAGAGCGGGCGACGGTGCGGCGGCTTGCGTTGGCATTACCTGCGGAACATAGTGCGAACCGCGCCCTCCTGCGGAGCGCGCGCTCACTCGCGCCATCTTATCGCAACAACAACGCCGCTCATGAACGATCTGCAGATCCGCCCCGTCACCGTCGACGACATTCCCACCGTGCTCGCCCTGATTCGCGAGCTGGCGGAGTACGAGCGGCTGCTGCACGAGGTGGTCGCCAGCGAAGAAATGCTGCGCCAGGCGCTGTTCGGACCCAGGCCGGTGGCGGAATGCGTGATCGCGCACGTGGCCGGCCGGCCGGCCGGCTTTGCGCTGTTCTTCCACAATTTCTCCACGTTCCTGTCGCGGCCGGGGCTGTACCTCGAGGACCTGTACGTGCGTCCGGACCATCGCGGCCAGGGCGTCGGCGAGGCACTGCTGCGTCACCTCGCACGCCTCGCCGTGCAACGCGGCTGCGGGCGCATGGAGTGGTCGGTGCTCAACTGGAACAAGCGGGCGATCGAGTTCTACGAACGCATGGGCGCGGTCGGAATCAAGGAATGGACCGTGTACCGCCTCACCGGCGAGGCGCTCACGCGGTTGGGTTCCTGATCCGCGCTGACCAGGCGATCGCCCGAGAGGCGGTAGCGCAGCGTCACCTTCAGGGTCGGGCAGCATTGCGGATCGTTCGGTCCGTGCTTCACCAGGTTCACGCGCACCGTGCCGTCCTTGTCCAGGCTCAGGCCCGTCACCTGCACCCGATCCCCCAGTGAGACCGGAGTCAGGGTCACTGGCTGCTCGGCGCGGTTGAGCGCGCCCGCCAGCTCGAAGAACACACCGCTTCCGCCCGGATCGCTCTCGATCACCAGCACGCCATCGCCGGCGCCGTCTCCGTCCAGATCGCCCAGGGCGCTGAACTCGGTGGCGCGCACCAGGATCTCCGTGGCCGCCCCCGGGGCGGCGCTTTCGCGGTACTGGCCGTCAACCAGCCTGGCGCGCCCATCGCGTGCCCACTGGGAGGCGTACTCGGCGTTCAGGAGCTGGCGCATCGACAGCGGCTTCGCCACCTTCAGCGGCTCGGGCGCGCGGTCGCAGCCCGCTGTCGCGAGCAGCGACGCCGCGATGAGCGGGCTCAGGAGGCGAACGTTCATGGCTCGATCCTTCGTGG
>DASTQG010000055.1:0-21134 GCA_035761885.1 Steroidobacteraceae bacterium
TGAAGCAGGGCGATCTCCTCGCGCTCATCGATCCGAACGTGCTCGATTCCCAGCTCGAGCAGGCGCGCGCCGACCTGGAGCGCGCGCGGGCCGAGGAAGTGGATGCGCGCGAACAGCTCGCGGAGAGCGAGCCCCTGGGCAAGGAGGGTTACCTTTCCGACCGCGACCTGCGCGCCCTGCAGGTGCGGGCCAAGACCACCCGCACCGCCGTCCAGTCGGCGCAGGCCGCCTACGAGCGCGCGCAACGCAATCGCGAGTACGCGGAGATCAAGTCGCCGATCGACGGCGTGGTGATGAAGCGCGATGTCGCGCCGGGCCAGACCGTCGCGGCGAGCTTCCAGACGCCGACGCTGTTCGTCATCGCCCAGGACCTCACGCGCATGCAGATCCTGGCGAACGTGGACGAGAGCGAGATCGGGCGCGTGCGCGTCGGGCAGCGCGCCTCCTTCGGTGTGGGTGCCTTCCCGGGCAAGTCGTACGACGCGACGGTGCGCCAGATCCGGCTGCAACCGACCGTGACGCAGAACGTCGTGACCTATACCGTGGTGCTGGAAGCCGGCAATCCGGGCGGAGAGTTGCTGCCCGGCATGACTGCGACCGTGGACTTCGTGCTCGACGAGATCAAGGACGCGCTGCTCGTGCCCACGGTCGCGCTGCGGGTACGTCCTCCCGCGGATGGGTCGTCTCAGGGAGCGCGGCGATCTGCGGATGCGGCGGCGCCCGGCACCGCGCAAGCGCGTCCCGCAGGCGCGGGGATGCGCGAACGCCTGCCCGACGGCATGGGCGTGGTCTGGGTCCGTCGCGGCGACAAGCCGGAGCGGGTGGTCGTGCGTCAGCTCGGCACCGATCTTTCCTCCACGGCCGTCGTGGCGGTGCGAGGCGAGCTCCAGGAAGGCGACGAAGTCCTGACGCGTGCGCAGGTCGCAGCGGGCGCACAGCAACCGCGCAGTCTGCTGGCTCCGCCGCGCGTACGCGGCTCGCGTCAGTGAGCACCGCCGCCGCTCACGTTCCCGCCGACGCTCGTGCCGCACCTCGATCGGCGGCCCGGCCGCTGCTGCTCACGCGCGGACTTTCCAAGGTCTACGACAGCGGCAGCGCCGTCGTCGCCCTCGACGGCGTTGATCTGGAGGTCGCGGCCGGGGAGTACGTGGCCATCGTGGGCGAATCCGGCTCTGGCAAGTCGACGCTCCTGCACCTGCTCGGCTGCCTCGATCGTCCCACGCGCGGCGAGTACTGGATCGGCGATGCGCAGGTCAGCACGCTCGGCGCCGACGAGCTGGCCGACGTGCGCAACGCGTTGCTCGGTTTCGTGTTCCAGAATTTTCAGCTCCTGCCACGCCTCTCCGCGCTCGAGAACGTGATGCTGCCGCTCACCTACGATCGCGGCCGGCGGCAGGTCGATCCACGCGGCGCAGCGGTGAGCGCGCTCGAGCGCATGGGCCTCGCCGATCGCATGGATCACCGGCCGACGCAGCTTTCCGGCGGCCAGCAGCAGCGCGTCGCCATCGCGCGGGCGCTCGTGAACTCGCCGCCGGTACTGCTTGCCGACGAGCCCACGGGCAACCTCGACAGCGCCACGGCGAAGGAAATCATGGCTGTCTTCGACAGCCTGAACGTGGGCGGTACGACCGTAGTGCTCATCACGCACAGCGCCGACGTGGCCGCGCACGCCCGGCGCGTGCTCGAGATCCGCGACGGCCGCATCGTGCGCGAGACGCGCAGGGGCGAGTCATGAACCCGCTCGCGCTCATGGCGCTCGCACTGCAGAGCATCCGCCAGAACTGGCTGCGCACGCTCCTCACGCTGCTCGGTATCGTCATCGGCGTGAGCTCGGTGATCGTCATGACTTCGATCGGCCAGGGTTCGCAGCAGCAGATCGTCGAGCGCATGAGCTCGCTCGGCGACAACCTTCTCATCGTCACACCCGGCAGCCGCAGTTTCGGTGGCGTGAACCTGGGCGCCGGCAGCGCGGGCACGCTCGATGTGCGCGACGTGCAACGCCTGCAACAGGAACTGCGCAGCGCGCAGTACATTTCTCCCCTGGTGCGCCTGAATGCGCAGATCGTCGGCGGGGTCGGCAACTGGTCCGGCTCGGTGCAGGGCGTGGATGCGCAGTTCCCGGAGATCCGCCGCTGGGTAGTGGCCACGGGGTCGTTCTTCGGTGCGCGCGAAACGCAGGCGCGCGCACCGGTGGCCGTGCTCGGTGACACCGTGGTGCGCGAGCTGTTCCCCGATCGCGATCCGGTCGGTGAGCGCATCCGCATCGGCAACGTTCCGTTCACCGTCGTGGGCACGCTGCAGGCGAAGGGCTCATCCGCGTTCGGCGGCGATCAGGACGACGTCGTGTTCGTGCCGTGGACCGCGGCGCAGGCGCGCCTCACCGGGCGGCTCGAGGTCGCACAGGTCATGGTCAGTGCGCCCGCTGCGTCGATGCTGCCGGACCTCGAGCAGGAGGTTCGCGCCGTGATCCGGCGCAGCCACCGCCTCAACGAGGCCGCCGAGGACGACTTTTCGATCCGCAACCAGACGGAAATCATGAGCGTGGTTTCGGAGACCAGCCGCGCGTTGACGCTGCTGCTGGGATCGGTAGCCGCGATCAGCCTGCTGGTCGGCGGCATCGGCATCATGAACATGATGCTGGTCGCGGTCACCGAGCGCACCCGCGAGATCGGCCTGCGCGTCGCCGTCGGCGCGCGCCCGCGCGACATACTCGCGCAGTTTCTTTCCGAGTCGGTCGTGATCTGCGTGACGGGCGGCCTGCTCGGTGCGGCGTTCGGCATGCTGGTCGTCTGGGTGCTGCAGTCGATCGTGGGAATCGCAGCGGTCGTGCGCGCCGACACGCTCATCGTCGCGCTGTCCTTCTCCGCGGGCGTCGGTCTCTTCTTCGGCATCTACCCCGCCCGCCAGGCGGCACGCCTCGACCCCATCGAGGCCCTGCGCTACGGCTGACACAGGTACCGGACTTTGCAATATTGCAATTTTCGGTTGCTGCGCCTTCGGAGAATTGCAATATTGCAAAGTCCGGTACCTGGAGCAACCCGATGACTGTGGCACTTTGGTGTGTATTCGTGGCCGGCCTTCTGCCGTACGTTGCAACCCTGATCGCGAAGAGCGGCGGCTACGACAACCGCGCGCCGCGCGACTGGCTCGCCCGCCAGGAAGGCTTTCGCAAGCGCGCCAATGCCGCGCAGATGAACAGCTTCGAGGCGTTCCCCTTCTTCGCTGCGGCCGTCATCACGGCGCATGTGCTCAACGGACCGCAGTCTCTCGTCGACACGCTGGCGCTCGTGTTCATCGCGGCGCGCATCGCCTACCTCGCCTCTTATCTGGCGAACAAGCCGGCGCTGCGCTCGCTCGTGTGGTTCGTGGGCCTTGCGATGATCGTGGCGATCTTCATCGTCGCCGCGGGCTGAGACGACTGCCGGCGGGGCGGGGTCTGTTTCAACCGAAGCGGTCGGCGTCGAACATCGCGAGCGGCGCTGAGGGCTTGCGCCCCGCGAGCAGCTCCGAGACCACGAGGCCCGTGGCGGGTGCCAGGCTCACGCCCATCATCGCGTGACCGGAGGCGAGCAGCACGTTGTCGGCGCGCCGCGTGCGGCCGATGTAGGGCAATCCATCGGGTGAGCACGGCCGCAGTCCGGCCCAGGGCTGCACCCCGTCGAAGTCGTCCGCCGTGAATTCGGGATAATAGAGAGCGACCGCATCGATCAAAGCCTGTACGCGGCGCCGGTCGATGGCCAGATCCAGTCCGGCCAGTTCCAGGGTGCCCGCGAAGCGCAGGGTCTCGCCCATCGGGGTCACCGCGATGCGGGCCTCGGAGAGAATCGCACTCATCGCCGGCTGAGAGCGCGGCCTGCGCAGTGTGAGGTTGTATCCCTTGCCGGCCTGCAAGGGCAGGCGCAAGCCGAGTGGCGCGGTCACCTGCGAGGACCACGCGCCCGCGGCGACGATGAAGTGATCGGCAGGAACCTCGCCCTCGCGCGTACGCGCAGCGAGAGCGCGCTCGCCCCGCATGCGCCAGCCCGTCACGGCCGTCGACCAGTGAAACTCGACCCCGGCCTGCTGCAGCCTGCGCGTGAGTTCCATCACCAGCGTCTGCGGTGTGAGGTGCGCATCGAGCGGGTAGAGCACAGCGCCCGCAATGTCCATGCGCATCCCCGGCTCCAGCCGCGCGGCTTGCGCTGGGTCCAGCACCTTCGCTTCGACGCCGATGCTCTCGGCAAACCGCGCGTGGTGCGCTTCCTCGTCGTGCTGCTCCGGCGTGCGGCTCAGGATCATCAGGCCGCGCTTGCTCAGGCCGAACGGATTGCGCCATTCGTCCGCCAGCTCGCTGTAGCAGCGCAGGCTCAGAAAGGAGAGATCGCGCAGGGCGGGCGCCGCGCGCTGCACGTGCTCCTCGGTCGCCGAGCGCAGGAATCGCAGGCACCAGGCCAGGTAGGCAGGGTCGAGGCGCGGGTGCAAGCGCAGCGGACTGCGAGGATCGAACAGAGAGCGCAGTGCCACCCGCGTGACTCCGGGCGCGGCGAGCGGCACGAAGTGGCTGGGCACGATGAGGCCCGAATTTCCGAGCGAGCAGCAGTCGCGGTCCGGTGCGCCCTGCTCCAGCACCACGACGCGATAGCCCTCGCGCTGCGCATACCACGCGCAGCACAAGCCGATGACGCCGCCGCCAACGATTGCGACGCTGCGTTCGCCGCTCACGTGGGCGCCAGGCCCCAGCATTGCGGATCGCGCGGGTCGATGAGCAACGTGGATTCGGCGGTTACCCAGGCCTGGCCGCGGATGACGGGCTGAACCTGCGCGCCATGCAGCGTGTACCAGGCTTCGAACACGCTGCCGGTGATGCTTTCCTGCCGCCAGACCGCGCCCGGCGCGAGCTTGCCGTCCGCCTGCAGGCAGGCGAGCTTGGCGCAGGTGCCGGTGCCGCACGGCGAGCGGTCGTACGCACCGCCCGGGCACATCACGAAGTTTCGTGAGTCCAGGTCCGCTCGCGAGGCCGCGTCGAACAGCTCCACGTGATCGATCTCGGCACCGTCGCGGCCGGTGATGCCGGCCTGCGCGAGCGCGCTGCGCACGCGCAGCGTGAACTCGCTCAGCCGTGCTGCGTTCGCGAGCTCGAGCGTCTGCCCGTGATCGCTCACGAGGAAAAACCAGTTCCCGCCCCAGGCCACATCGCCCGTGACTGATCCATGCCCGTCGACGTGCACTCGCACGTTGGCCGCATGCCGATAGGCCGGCACGTTCGAGACGCTCACCGTGTTGGCGTCCTCGAGCGTCGCCTCGACCACGCCCACCGGCGTCTCGATGCGGTGCACGCCTGGACCAATGCGGCCGATATGACCCAACGTGACCAGCAGGCCGATCGTGCCGTGGCCGCACATGCCCAGGTAGCCCACGTTGTTGAAGAAGATGACGCCGGCCGCGCAGCCGGCCTGCGTCGGCGCGCTCAGGAGACCGCCGACCAGCACGTCGGAACCGCGCGGCTCGTTGACGACGGCGGAACGGAAGCGATCGTGATCCCGCCGCAGCGTCACCACGCGTTCGGCGAACGATCCGCTCAGCGCGGGCCCGCCCTCCAGGACGATGCGGGTTGGCTCGCCGCCGGTGTGGGAGTCGATGACGCGAACGCGTTGCGGCTCGCTCACGTCAGGCCAGCTTCGGCCTCGTCTCGAGGCCGCGATGAATGATGTCGAGCACGAGCTTGCGTTCCTCGCCCTCGAGGACGCGGCGCGGCGCGCGCACCCATTCCGCGCCAAGCCCCGCCTCCTGGATCGCGAGCTTGATGTACTGCACGAACTTCACGGGCGTATCGAGGTGCAGGAGCGGTGTGAACCAGCGATAGATCGCGCGGGCGCGCTCGTAGTCGCCCGCCATCGCGAGGTCCCACAGGCGCTGGTTCTCGCGCGGAAACGCCAGCCCCATGCCCGCGATCCAGCCGTCGATGCCGAGCACCGCGCTTTCGAGCACCAGGTCGTCCACGCCGCAGAACAGGGCGTAGCGCTCGCCGACCAGGTTGCGCAGGTCGGTGATGCGGCGCACGTCTCCCGAGGATTCCTTGATGGCGACGAAGTTCTTCACGTCGGCCAGCTCGACGAACATCGCCGGCGTGATGTCCACCGTGTACGCGAGCGGGTTGTTGTACACGATGATCGGTAGTGCGGTGGCGCGCGCGACAGCGCGGTAGTGGGCGACCGTCTCCGCTTTGTCGGCGCGGTAGATCATCGCAGGCAGCACCATGAGGCCCTGCACACCCGACTTCTCCATGTCGCGCGCGTACTGAACCGCCGCTGCCGTGCTGTTCTCGACCACGCCGCTGAGTACCGGCACTCGCCCGCGCACCGCTTCGAGCGCCGCACGCAAGACGCTGCGCTTTTCTTCCGGGCTGAGTGTCGCGTTCTCTCCCAGCGAGCCGAGCATCACGATGCCCGACACGCCGCTGTCGATCAGGACTTCGAGGTGCCGGGCGGTGGCTTCGAGGTCGAGCGACTCGTCACGCTTCATCTGCGTCGTGACGGCGGGGAAGACGCCGGACCAGAAAGGCCGGGATTTCACGTCACTCCCGCGAGCTGCCGCCGGCGCTCATGGCGTGGGGCTGCTCCCGGCGGGCTGCAACTGCCGCGACGTCATGGCCGAGTAGAGCATCAGCACGGCCGTGTAGACGACCACGATGACGACCAGCCAGCGCAGCATCGTGACCGGCAGTTCCTTCACGATCAGGCCGGCGATCAGCACGGCGGGGACGCCACCGATGGCCAGGCCGAGCGCCGCGCGCCAGTCGTAGCTGCCCGTGGCGACGAAACGCAGGCCGGCGACCGGCATGAGGAACGCGCACGAGCCCATCATGATGGGGAACGCCGCGATGGGGTTCATGCCGAGCAGCCCCACCAGCGCCATGCATGGGGCGTAGAGCCCCACGCCCAGCATCATCAGCGCGCCGAGCACGAAGTTGCCCACGATGCCGGCAGCCAGCAGGCCGCCGCGCAGCTCGAGCGCATCGCCGCCGGGCACGTATTCCAGGTTGCGGAGCACGAAGAACGCGGCGGCGACCAGCAGCGCGATGCCCATGCCGAGCTGGATCGGTCGTCGCGGGAGCCCGGCGACCACGCCGGCCCCGATCCAGGCGCCCGCCACCGCCGCAGCGATCATGGATACCAGCGTGAGCGGGTCCACCTGCACCACGACGATGAAGATGAGGGCCTGCGCGACCGTGGGAAAGGCATGACCCACGTTCAGGGTTCCGGGGATGCGCTCGTCCGGGACCAGCCGGCTCAGCTTGAAGATCGCCGTGGTCGGCGCGAAGGAGCCGATCCCGAGCGTATCGAAGAAGTTGGTGACGAACCCGGTGAGGGTCGTGAGCGCGGTGGGCTTGAAAGCCCCCGGGTTGCGCTTGCGCTCGGTCGAGAACCACTGCACCGCAAAGAAGATTGCGAGCAGGACCAGGAGGGCCAGGAGGACCGCGGCCGCGGCGCTCATGGGTGATAGGGTTGTGGCATGGCTGCGGATGCTACCACGGCCGTTTGACCCTGCCGGTGCCGCGGCGGCAGTATGGGTTCATGCAATCGCTCGATCCGCAAGCACGGGAGCGCATCGACGCCATCCTGGCGGACCTCGCGGCGAAGCCGGGCCCCCTGCTCCTCATCCTGCACGAGGTGCAGCGCGTGCTCGGCTACATCCCGCCCGCGGCCGTGCCGCACATCGCGCAAGCCCTGAACCTGTCGCGCGCAGAGGTTCACGGGGTCGTCAGCTTCTATCACCACTTCCGCACCACGCCGGGCGGTCGCCACCGGGTGCAGGTCTGCCGGGCCGAGTCCTGCCAGGCCGTGCAGGGGGACGCGCTCGCGGCGCACGCCGAACGCAGCCTGGGGGTCGGGTTCCACCACACCACGGCGGACGGCGAGTTCTCGCTCGATCCCGTCTATTGCCTCGGCAATTGCGCCTGCTCGCCCGCCGTCATGATCGACGAGGAACTGCACGGGCGAGTGACGCCGGAGCGCTTCGACGCGTTGATCGCGGAACTGCGGGGACGACGGTGATGGGCGCCAGGGTCTACGTGCCGTGCGATGCCGGTGCGCTCTCGCTGGGCGCCGAAGCCGTGGCGCAGGCAATCGTGCGCGAAGCGCAGCGGCGCAACACGCCGGTGCAGCTCGTTCGCAACGGGTCGCGTGGCCTGTACTGGCTCGAGCCCCTGGTGGAGGTCGAGCGCAACGGCATCCGCGAGGCATACGGTCCCGTGAGCGCGGCAGACGTGCCGGGCCTTTTCGAGGCCCGCTTTCTCGAAGGTGGCGCGCATTCGCTGCAACTCGGGCCCACCGACGAGATCGGCTATCTCGCCAGCCAGCAACGACTCACCTGCGGGCGCGTGGGCGTGGTGGACCCCGCCAGCCTCGACGATTACCTCGCGCACGAGGGGTTCGCCGGTCTGAAGCGCGCCCTCGGCCTCGCTCCGGCCGCCATAGTTCAGGAAATCACCGATTCCGGCCTGCGCGGCCGCGGCGGCGCGGCGTTCCCGACCGGCGTGAAGTGGAAGACGGTGCTCGACCAGGCCGCGCCGCGGAAATATGTCACCTGCAACGCGGACGAGGGCGATTCCGGCACCTTTGCCGATCGCATGCTCATGGAAGGCGATCCGTTCTCGCTGATCGAGGGCATGATCATTGCCGGCATCGCGGTCGGCGCGACGCAAGGCTACGTCTACCTGCGCATCGAATACCCGCACGCGCGCAAGGCGCTGGAGCACGCGATCGCGGCGGCGCGGGCCGCTGGTTACCTGGGGCGCGACGTCCTCGGCAGTGGCAAGGCGTTCGATCTGGAAGTTCGGATGGGCGCGGGTGCGTACATCTGCGGCGAGGAGACCTCGATGCTGGAAAGCCTCGAGGGTCGGCGCGGCGAAGTGCGCGTGCGTCCGCCGCTGCCCGCGGTGAAAGGTCTCTTCGGCATGCCGACGATCGTGAACAACGTCGTGTCGCTCGCCACGGTTCCCGTGATTCTTGCGCGCGGCGCCCCGCACTATCGCGACTTCGGAGTGGGTCGTTCACGTGGTTCGCTGCCGATCCAGCTCGCCGGCAACATCAAGCGCGGCGGCCTGGTCGAGCGTGCATTCGGCGTCACGTTGCGCGAGCTGCTCCATGACTACGGCGGCGGCAGCGCGTCAGGCCGACCGATTCGCGCTGTGCAGGTCGGCGGACCGCTCGGTGCCTACATTCCGGCCTCGCAGTTCGACACGCCGATGGACTACGAGGCGTTGTCCGGCATCGGCGCGTTGGTCGGGCACGGCGGCATCGTCGCCTTCGACGACACCGTGGACATGGCGCGCATGGCGCGCTTCGCCATGGAGTTCTGCGCGGTGGAGTCCTGCGGCAAGTGCACGCCGTGCCGCATCGGCTCCACGCGCGGCGTCGAGGTGATCGACCGGATCATGCAGGGTGTCGCACGAGAGCAGAACATCCGCGTGCTCGAGGATCTGTGCGAGACCATGGTGCACGGCTCGCTATGCGGCCTCGGGGGCATGACCCCGTTCCCCGTGCAGAGCGCGCTGCGGCACTTTCCCGAAGACTTCGGGTCCAGAAGCTGAACGAGAGTCGCCATGTACGCCATCGACCATGAGGATCTCGGCACCCCCCGCCCCGACGGCGCGGCGGCACAGGACCCGGTGACGCTGAGCATCGACGGAGCGAGCGTCACGGTGCCCGAAGGCACCTCGATCTTGCGCGCTGCAGCGCTGGCGGGCGCGCGAATTCCGAAGCTGTGCGCGACCGACTCCCTCAAGGCGTTCGGTTCGTGCCGGCTCTGCCTGGTCGAGGTCGAGGGCCGCAAGGGGTATCCGGCGTCCTGCACCACGACCGTAACCGCGGGAATGGTGGTGCGCACGCAAAGCGACAAGCTGTCGCAGCTGCGTCGCGGCGTCATGGAGCTGTACGTCTCGGACCATCCGCTGAACTGCGAAGGCTGCCCGGCCGATTCGCACTGCGAGCTGCAGGACATGGCCGAGGCCGTCGGTGTCACCGACTCGCCGTATGGGCCGGCCGCGAAAGTGCATCGCGATCAGCCCCGCGACGTCAGCAATCCGTATTTCACCTTCAACCCCGACCTGTGCATCGTGTGCTCGCGCTGCGTGCGCGCCTGCGACGAGATCCAGAGCACGCTCGCGCTCACGGTGCAGGGCCGCGGCTTCGACTCGAAGATCGCCGCGAGCCAGGATGAGCCGTTCCTGTCTTCCGAGTGTGTTTCGTGCGGCGCATGCGTGGAAGCTTGCCCCACCGCCGCGCTCAGCGAAAAGCCGCTGGCCTCGATGGGCCAGCCGGAACGCTCGGTCACCACGACCTGCGGCTACTGCGGAGTCGGTTGCTCGCTCAAGGCCGAAGCGAAGGCGGAAGAAGTCGTGCGCATGGTTCCGAACCGCGCAGGCGGCGCGAACGCCGGCCATGCGTGCGTGAAAGGCCGCTTCGCGTACGGCTATGCGACGCACGCGGACCGCGTGCGCACGCCGATGATCCGCGCGAAGAACACCGATCCGTGGCGCGAAGTGAGCTGGGACGAGGCGATCGACTACGCGGCGCGCGAGCTCAAGCGCATCCAGGCGAAGTACGGGCGCTACTCGATCGGCGGCATCACCTCCTCTCGCTGCACGAACGAAGAGACGTTCCTGGTGCAGAAGCTGGTGCGCGCGGGCTTCGGCAACAACAACGTCGACACCTGTGCGCGCGTGTGCCATTCGCCGACCGGCTACGGCCTCAAGCACACGCTGGGCGAGTCCGCCGGCACGCAGGCCTTCGTGTCCGTGCACAAAGCCGACGTGATCGTGCTCATCGGCGCGAACGTGACGGAAGGCCACCCGGTGTTCGGCTCGCAGATGAAGCGCCGCCTGCGCCAGGGCGCGCGGCTCATCGTGATCGACCCGCGCGAGATCGACATCGTGCGCATGCCGCACGTGCAGGCGAGCTATCACCTGCAACTCAGGCCGGGCACGAACGTGGCGGTGATGAACGCCATGGCGCACACGATCGTGACCGAGGGCCTGGCGAAGGACGACTTCGCGATGGCGCGCTGCGAGCCCGAATCGTACCGGCGCTGGAAGGAGTTCATCGCGCTGCCCGAGAACTCGCCCGAGGCGCTCGAAGCAGTGACCGGCGTGCCTGCTCATAGCGTGCGCGGCGCCGCGCGTCTCTACGCGACGGCCGGCAACGGCGCGATCTACTACGGCCTGGGTGTCACCGAGCACAGCCAGGGCACGACGATGGTGATGGCCATCGCGAACCTCGCGATGGCCACGGGCAACTTCGGTCGCGAGGGCGTGGGTGTGAGCCCGCTGCGCGGCCAGAACAACGTGCAGGGCTCGTGCGACATGGGTTCCTTCCCGCACGAGTACAGCGGTTACCGCCACGTCACGGATCAGAAAGTGCGCGCGCTGTTCGAGAAGAACTGGGGCGTGCAGCTCGAGAGCGAGCCCGGCCTGCGCATTCCGAACATGTTCGAGGCCGCGCTCGACGGCAGCTTCAAGGCGCTGTACGTGCAGGGAGAGGACCTGGCGCAGTCCGATCCGAACACCCAGCACGTCACCGCCGCTCTGAACGCGCTCGAGTGCCTCATCGTCCAGGACCTCTTCATCAACGAGACCGCCAAGCTCGCGCACGTGTTCCTGCCGGGCTCCTCGTTCCTGGAGAAGAACGGTACGTTCACCAACGCCGAGCGGCGCATTTCGCCGGTGCGCAAGGTGATGGAGCCGCTCGCGGGACTGGAGGACTGGGAAATCACCGTGCGGCTCGCCAATGCCATGGGCTATCCCATGAGCTATTCGCATCCGCGCGAAATCATGGCCGAGATCGCCGCACTCACGCCGACCTTCACGGGTGTGACCTACGAGAAGCTCGATCGCCTCGGCAGCATCCAGTGGCCATGCAACGAACGGGCGCCGGAGGGCACGCCGACGATGCACGCGGGCGAGTTCGTGCGCGGCAAGGGGAAGTTCTACCTGACGGGCTACGTGCCCACGGACGAGCGCACCACCAGTCGCTATCCGCTCATCCTCACCACCGGGCGCGTGCTCACGCAATACAACGTCGGCGCGCAGACGCGGCGCACGCCGAACACGGTCTGGCACAGCGAGGATCTGCTCGAGATCCATCCCCACGACGCCGAGACGCGCGGTATCCGCAGCGGCGACTGGGTCGGCGTGTCGAGCCGAGCCGGCGAAACCGTGCTGCGCGCCACGGTGACCGAGCGCGTGCAGCCGGGCGTCGTCTACACCACGTTCCATTTCCCGGAGCTCGGCGTGAACGTGATCACGACCGACAACTCCGACTGGGCCACGAACTGCCCCGAGTACAAGGTCACCGCCGTGCAGGTGGTGAAGGTCAACCAGCCGTCCGAATGGCAGAAGCGCTTCCACGAGCAGGCCGAGCTGCAGCGCAAGTTGAAGAGCGATGCCGATGTCAGCACTGCCTGAGGTTCCGCCGGTCAGCAGCACGGTGACGGTGCGGCGCTGGCGGGACGGCAGCGCCGAGCACGTCACCGACGTCGTCGCCGAGGAAACGCCGGTCGCGCTCACCTACCACGGCGTGCCGCACGTGGTGATGCTCGCAACGCCCGCCGATCTGGAAGATCTCGCGGTGGGTTTCACGCTCACCGAGGCAATCGTCGAGTCACCGGCCGAGATCAGGTCGGTCGAAGTGCTGAGCACCGATGGGGCGCTCGAAGTGCGCGTCGGCATCAGCGGCGAGCGCTTCTCCGCGGTGCTGCAGCGTCAGCGCAATCTCACCGGCCGCACCGGTTGCGGAGTGTGCGGGGCGGAAACGATCGAGCAGGCGATTCGCAGGCCCGCGCCCGTGACCGCCGACCTGCACGTCGTCATCGACGAGCTGCACGAGGCCCTGGCCACGCTGCGCGCGCGTCAACCCCTGAACCTGCTCACCGGCAGTGTGCACGCCGCCGCGTGGGTAAAGCCGGGAGAAGGCATCCAGCTGGTGCGCGAGGACGTCGGCCGTCACAACGCGCTGGACAAGGTCATCGGTGCGCTGGTGCGCGCCGGGATCGATGCGTCGGCGGGCTACCTGGTCGTGACGAGTCGGGCGAGCTACGAGATGGTGCAGAAGGCGGCCACTGCGGGAGTCGCGCTGATCGCGGCGGTCTCCGCTCCGACGGCGCTTGCGATCCGGCTCGCGCAGGACAGCGGCGTGACGCTGGTCGGATTCGCGCGCGAGCAGCAGCACGTGGTCTACGCGAACGAGCAGCGCCTGAAGGATCACGCGTGAAGATCGAATACCTGGTGAAGATGGCGAACGAGATCGACGCATTCTTCGGCACGGGCGCGGATCCCGCCGAGCGCGTCGCCGCGGTGGCCAATCACCTGCAGCGCTTCTGGGATCCGCGCATGCGCGCGCAGATCATCGCGCACGAGGCGGCGGGCGGCGCCGGACTGAAGGAGCACGTGCGCCAGGCCGTCGCGCAGATCGCGAAGGGGGCGAAGCCGTCATGAAGCTTCGCATCCGCGGCGATTCGATTCGGCTGCGGCTCACGCAGGGCGACGTCGCGACGCTCGTGGCGCAGGGCACGGTGAGCGAGGACATGCGCATGTCGCCCGAGGCGACATTCGAGTACCGCCTCACAGCCGACCGCAACGTGACGGGCGTGCGCGTGTCGATGACCGAAAGCGTCATGGAAGTTCGCCTGCCGCGCGCGCAAGTCGAGCAATGGGCCGACTCGAACCAGGTCGGCATCGAGGCGTTGCAGCCGAACGGGAACGGCGAAGGCTTGCGCGTGCTGGTGGAGAAGGATTTCCCGTGTCTCACGGCACGGCCGAACGAGGACGATTCCGACGCGTTTCCGTGGCCGGAGAAGAAAGACTAGGCGTCAGGGCGGGTTGGCAGTGTTGATCGCCAGTTGAGCGGCGAATGCTCGCTGGTAGGCGGGCCGCGCTTCGCCGCGGGCGACATAGGCAGCCAGCTTCGGAAATTCGTCCAGAATGCCCGATGCTCTCAGCCTGAGCAGCACCGACACCATCATCAGGTCGCCCGCGCTGAACGCACCATCGAGCCAGTCCGCATCGCCCAGGCGAGCGGAAAGCGGGCTCAGCCGATTGCGGACGCGATCGCCGACCAGGGGCACGCGCTCCTTGCTCCAGGGCTTGTCGCCCTCCAGCAGCTTCGCGTTTGCGAGCTCGAGGATCGGCGGTTCGATCGTGCTCAACGCAGCAAACATCCATGTGATCGCGCGCGCCCGCGCATTGGCATCCTCTGGCAGCAGGCCCGCATGGTGCCCGGCGATATGAAGAACAATGGCGCCGGTCTCGAACAGCGCGAGATCGCCTTCCTCATACGTCGGAATCTGGCCGAAAGGATGCAGCGCCCGATGCGCGGGTTCCTTCATCGCACGGAACGAAACGAGGCGAACCTCGTAGGGCTGGCCCACTTCCTCCAGCGCCCAGCGAACGCGCGTATCGCGCGCCAGTCCCTTGCCGCCGTCGGGCGATCGTTCGAAGGCCGTAATCACAATGGTCATCGGGACCTCCGCGGTGGCTATTCGACCTCGATGCCCTGCGATTTCAGATACTCGTCGTAGTTGCCCTTGTAGTCGGTAAAGCTTCCGTCCGCGCGCAGCTCGAGGATTCGCGTCGCGAGGGCAGCGACGAACTCCCGGTCGTGGGAGACGAAGATCAGCGTGCCGGCGTACTTCTCCAGGGCAATCTGCAGGGATTCGATCGTTTCCATGTCCATGTGGTTCGTCGGCTCGTCCATGAGCAGGACGTTGGGCTTCGACAGCATGAGCTTGCCGTAGATCATGCGCCCCTTCTCGCCGCCCGACAGCACCTTGGTGGACTTGCGGATCTCGTCGCCCGAGAACAGCAGGCGTCCCAAGGTGGCGCGCACCAGCTGATCGTCGTCCGCCTTGCCCGTGAACTGCGAAATCCACGAGAACAGGTCCATCGGGGTCGCGAACTCGGCCTGCGGGTCCTGCGGCATGTAGCCCGGCTGCGCATTCTCCACCCAGCCGATGCGCCCCGCTGAAGGATGCAGTTCCCCGGCGAGGCAGCGCATCAGTGTCGTCTTGCCCACGCCGTGCGGTCCGATGACTGCGACCCGGTCGCCGGCTTCGATGTTGAAGCTGAGGTCGTGCAGCACGTCGACGTTCGACTTCGGGTACCTGAAGCGCAGCTTTTCCACCGTGACCGCCGAGCGATAGAGCTTCTTCGCCTGCTCGAAGCGGATGTACGGGTTCTGGCGCGAGGAAGGCTTGATCTCTTCGATCTTGATCTTCTCCAGCAGCCGCTTGCGCGAGGTGGCCTGGCGCGACTTGGACGCGTTGGCCGAGAAGCGGCGCACGAATTCCTGCAGGTCGGAGATCACCTCGCGCGTCTTCGCGTTCGCGGCTTCCACGCGCTGGCGCGCCTGCACCGAGGCCAGCATGAAGTCATCGTAGTTTCCGGGATAGATCTTCAGCTGCTGGAAATCCAGGTCCGCGATGTGCGTGCAGACCCGGTTCAGGAAGTGCCGGTCGTGGCTGATGATGATCATCGTGGCGTCGTAGTCGTTGAGCACGCCCTCCAGCCACCGGATCGAATTGATGTCCAGGTTGTTGGTCGGCTCGTCGAGCAGCAGGACATCGGGCTTGGAGAACAGCGCCTGCGCCAGCAGCACGCGCAGTTTCAGGCCCGGCGCGACTTCGCGCATGGGGCCTTCGTGCAGCGATTCGGGCACGCCCGCATCGGTCAGAATGCTTCCCGCGCGTGCTTCCGCGGTGTAGCCGCCGTACTCGGCGAACACCGCTTCGAGCTCGGCAGCCCGCATGTAGTCCGCATCGCTGGCATGGGCATCCGCGTAGATCAGGTCGCGCTCTTTCATCGCGCGCCACATCTCCTGATGTCCCTGCATCACCACGTCGAGCACGCGCTCATCTTCATAGGCGAACTGGTTCTGGTTGAGCTTTCCCAGCCGCTTGCCGGTCTGGAGCATCACATCGCCGGCGCTCTGCTCCTGCTCGCCGCCCAGAATCTTCATCAGCGTCGACTTGCCGCAGCCGTTCGCGCCGATCAGCCCGTAACGGTTGCCGTCGGAGAACTTGACCGTGACCTGCTCGAACAGCGGCTGGGCGCCGAATTGAATGGCAACGTTGGAAGTGGCGAGCATCGAAATCCCGACGCGGTGACGTCTGCACGCCGCCGCGCAAATCAGTGACGAGTGAAAGTGGGTGCCGAGCCGGGGCCGGCGTTCGGCGGGGCGGCATTCTAGCGGAGACGGGGCCGCGCAGTGGCCGGATTGCACGCCGGGGGTCCCGGCGTCCGGCTTCACGCTGACGGCGCGCTGTGCAACTCATTGAAACGGTAAACAATACTGCTTTGCAGCATCGATGCTGCACTACAACATTGACGAAGGGACTCAGAACCGTATGATCCGGCCCATGCTCGCAGCGCGCGTCCCACATGAAATTTTCTCGCGGAAACGCTCCGCGGGGCCCCGACGCGCCACGACGAACCCCTGAGAGACCCAGCCGGCAGGAATCGCCGGCGGATTGATTGAGCTCGGAACGCGATGGGGCACGCAACCCCCTCGCGAGCCGCGCCGTGCTTGAAACAGGGGCCATGCGGATGCAACGACAAGAACGCGCGGGACTGTACGACCCCGCGTACGAACGGGATGCGTGCGGATTCGGGCTCATCGCGAGCCTCGACGACGAGCCCAGCCACTGGCTGGTGCGCACCGCGATCACTTCCCTCAACCGACTCACTCACCGCGGCGCGATCGCTGCGGACGGCAAGACCGGCGACGGCTGCGGCCTGCTGCTGAAGCGCCCCACGGCTTTTCTGCGCGCGGTGGCCGAGGAGTCCGGGCTCGAGCTCGCCGACCGGTTCGCCGCCGGCTTCGTGTTCCTCTCCACGTTCGAAGACCAGGCCGCGCGTGCGCGTGCCGCGCTCGAAGCGCAGCTCAGGCGCGAAGACCTGGAGCTCGCCGGCTGGCGCAAGGTGCCCACCGATCCGTCCGCCTGCGGCGAGGAAGCGTTGAAGACGCTGCCTCGCATCGAGCAGGTCTTCGTCAACTGCCGCCTCGACATCGACGAGGCCTCCTTCAACCGCAAGCTGTTCCTCGCGCGCCGTCGCACCGAGAAGGCGCTGGAAAAGAAGGATCCGGTCTTCTACGTGCCGAGCCTGTCGGCCTCCACGCTCGTCTACAAGGGCATGGTGATGCCGCAGCACCTGGTCGAGTTCTATCCCGACCTGAAGGACGAGCGGCTCACGTCCTCGGTGGCGGTCTTCCACCAGCGCTTCTCGACCAACACGCTGCCGCAGTGGCGGCTCGCGCATCCGTACCGCTATCTCGCGCACAACGGGGAGATCAACACGGTCTCTGGCAATCGCAGCTGGGCGGTGGCGCGCGGTCCGCTGTTCCGCTCGCCGCAGCTCCCGGATCTCTCCGACATTCAGCCGCTGGTGTCCATGACGGGCTCGGACTCGCAGACGCTCGACAACATGCTCGAGCTGCTGCTGGTCGGCGGCCTGGACGTGCTGCACGCGATGCGCATCCTGATTCCGCCCGCGTGGCAGACCGTCGACTCGCTCGATCCGGACCTGCGCGCCTTCTACGAGTACTACGCGACGCACATGGAGCCGTGGGACGGCCCGGCCGGCATCGTGCTCACCGACGGCCGCTACGCGGCCTGCACGCTCGATCGCAACGGCCTGCGCCCGGCGCGCTACGCGATCACGAAGAACCGGCACCTCACCATCGCATCGGAAACCGGCGTCTGGGACTACGCGCCGCAGGACGTCGTGCGCAAGGGCCGGCTCGGTCCGGGCGAGATGCTGGCGCTCGACCTGTCGACGGGCGAGCTGCTCGAGTCGCGCCAGATCGACGACTTCCTCAAGTCGCGCCACCCCTACAAGACCTGGCTCAAGCGCGGCGTGCGCTACCTCGAGTCGGACCTCATCGATCCGCGCCTGGCGGCGGAGCCGATGGACCGCGACACGCTCGCGCTCTACCAGAAGATGTTCAACATCACCGCGGAGGAACGCGACGAGATCATCCGCGTGCTGGCGGAGGACGAGAGCGAGGCGGTCGGCTCGATGGGCGACGACACGCCCATGCCGGTGCTCTCGACCAAGGTGCGCTCACTCTACGACTACTTCCGCCAGCAGTTCGCGCAGGTGACCAATCCGCCGATCGATCCGCTGCGCGAGTCGATCGTGATGTCGCTGCAGACGCAGATCGGCCCGGAGTGCAACGTGTTCGTGCCCGCGCCCGAGCACGCGCGCCAGATCGTGATGAACTCCCCGATCCTGTCGCAGAGGAAACTGAGGCAGATTCTCGGCCTGAAGGAGCTGGGCGTCACGCACGAGTTCATCGACCTGCAATACCCCGCGGACGAGGGCCTGGAGAGCGCGATCCAGCGCATCTGCGCGCAGGCCGAGGCCGCGGTCCGCGCGGGCAAGCTCGTGCTGCTGCTCTCCGACCGCTATCTCGTGAAGGGCAAGCTGCCCATTCACGCCTTACTCGCGACCGGGGCAGTCCATCACCGGCTGGTGGAGAAGGGACTGCGCTGCAAGTGCAACCTGCTGGTGGAGACCGGCACCGCGCGCGACGCGCATCATTTCGCGTGCCTCATCGGCAACGGCGCGACCGCCGTGTATCCGTACATGGCGTACCAGACGCTGTTCGACATGATGCGCAAGGGCCGCGTGAAGATGGACGCGCACCGGCGGCTGGAGCTCGGGCGCAGCTATCGCCGCGGCATTCGCAAGGGCCTCTTCAAGGTGATGTCCAAGATGGGCATCGCCACCATCGCGAGCTATCGCAGCTCGCAGCTGTTCGAGATCGTGGGCCTCGGCGATGCGGTGGTGCGCACGTGCTTCCCCGGCACGGTGAGCCGCATCGAAGGCGCGGGCTTCGAGGATCTCGAGCAGGACGCCCGCTACCTGGCGACGCGCGCCTGGAATCCAGGCGCTGCGATCGAGCAGGGCGGCCTGCTCAAATACGTGCACGACGGCGAGTACCACATGTACAACCCCGACGTCGTCGCGACGCTGCAGGGCGCGGTGATGACGGGCGACTACGCGAGCTACCAGGAATTCGCGCGCCTGGTGAACGAGCGGCCGGTGTCGGCGCTGCGCGATCTGTTGAAACTGCGGCCCGGCGCCAAGCCCGTCCCGATCGAGGAGGTCGAGCCCATCGAGGACATCGTGCGCCGCTTCGACGGCGCCGGCATGTCGCTCGGCGCATTGTCCCCCGAGGCGCACGAAGCGCTCGCGATCGCGATGAACCGCCTCGGCGCGCGCTCGAACTCGGGCGAGGGCGGCGAGGATCCGGCGCGATACGGCACGGAAAAGAATTCCAAGATCAAGCAGGTGGCGTCCGGGCGCTTCGGCGTGACGCCCGAGTACCTCATCAATGCCGAGGTGCTGCAGATCAAGATCGCGCAGGGTGCGAAGCCCGGCGAAGGCGGGCAGCTGCCCGGCCACAAGGTCAACGAGATGATCGCGCGCCTGCGCTTCGCGCGGCCGGGCGTCGGCCTGATCTCACCGCCGCCGCACCACGATATCTACTCGATCGAGGACCTGGCGCAGCTCATCTTCGACCTCAAGCAGGTGAATCCTTCCGCGCTCGTTTCGGTGAAGCTCGTCGCCGAGCCCGGCGTGGGCACGGTCGCAGCCGGCGTCGCGAAGGCGTACGCGGATCTCATCACCGTGTCGGGCCACGACGGCGGCACGGGCGCGAGCCCGCTGAGCTCGATCAAGCACGCGGGTACGCCGTGGGAGCTGGGTCTCGCCGAGACGCACCAGACGCTGCGCATCAACGATCTGCGCCACAAGGTCCGCCTGCAGACCGACGGAGGGCTCAAGACCGGCCTCGACGTGATCAAGGCGGCGCTGCTCGGGGCCGAGAGCTTCGGGTTCGGCACGGCGCCGATGGTCGCGCTCGGCTGCAAGTACCTGCGCATCTGTCATCTCAACAATTGCGCGACCGGAGTGGCGACGCAGCACGGCGTGCTGCGCTCGAAGTACTTCATCGGCCTGCCCGAGATGGTGATCAACTATTTCCGCTTCGTCGCGCAGGAGTGCCGCGAGCTGATGGCCGCGCTCGGCGTGCGGCGCCTCGCGGACCTGATCGGACGCACGGAGTACCTGGAGATCGTGACGGGTACGACCGAGCGTCAGCGCAAGCTCGATCTCAATCCGCTGCTGTCGAACGCGGGTCTTGCGGACGACAAGCCGCAGTTCTGCCTCGATCCGCGCAACGAGCCGTTCGACAAGGGCGAGCTCGCCGAGCGGATGGTCCGCGACATGCGGCCGGCGATCGACAACAAGCTCGGCGGCACGTTCTCCTACGAGGTCGCGAACTATCATCGCGCGCTCGGCGCGCGGTTGTCGGGCGAGATCGCGCGTGCGTGGGGCAACTACGGCATGGAGCATTCGCCGCTGATCGTGCGGCTGCGCGGCTCGGTGGGCCAGAGCTTCGGCGTGTGGAATGCCGCGGGCCTGCATCTGTACCTGGAAGGCGATGCCAACGACTACGTAGGCAAGGGCATGGCGGCCGGCAAGATCGTGCTGCGTCATTCGCGCGAAGCTTCGTTCGTGCACAAGGACACCGTGATCATGGGCAACACCTGCCTGTACGGCGCCACCGGCGGCGAGCTGTTCGCGGCGGGCCAGGCGGGCGAGCGCTTCGCGGTCCGCAATTCCGGCGCGATCGCGGTCGTGGAAGGAACGGGTGATCACTGCTGCGAATACATGACGGGCGGCGTCGTGTGCGTGCTCGGCCGGACCGGTCTGAACTTCGGCGCCGGCTTCACCGGCGGCTTCGCATACGTGCTCGATCTCGATCGCGGCTTCGTGGACCGCTACAACCACGAGCTGATCGACATTCACCGCATCACGCCCGAGGGCATGGAGGCGAACCTGCAGCACCTGCGCGTGCTCATCGAGCAGCACGTGAAGGAGACCGGCAGCGCGTGGGGTGAAGAGATTCTCAACGACTTCCGCAGCTTCATGGGCAAGTTCTGGGTGGTGAAGCCGAAGGCGGCCGCCATCGACACGCTCATCGAAAGCCTGCGCCGCGCAGCCTAGGGGACTGTCTCCTTTTTCGCTTCGAAAAAGGTGACTGTCCCCTTTTCACCTGGAGGAGCCCTTCTTGGCCGATAAGCACCTGCAGTTT
>DASTQG010000056.1:0-5114 GCA_035761885.1 Steroidobacteraceae bacterium
CCGGGCGCCTGCTCGACCTGCTCGGCCACGGTGACCTGCTCGAAGGCGCGACGCCTTTCATCCGCGGCTGGCAGGCGCGCCTGGCCGAGGCGCAGACACGATAGAGGAAGAGGAGATGACCACAGAGAGCACAGAGAGCACAGAGCAGAGGAAGAACGCGTAAATGTGAAGATCGGGAGAATTGCCCTTCTTAACCGTTTCCTTCTCTTCTCTGTGTGCTCTGTGGTTACCGCTTCACGCTCCTCGGATCCAGTCGGATGCGCAACACGCGCGCGATCAGCGCATTGGTGGCGTCGCTGCGCTCCTGCGCTGCCGCGCCCTCACGGTAGTCCAGAGCACGCAGCTCCTCGAGCGGCATGCCCGTGCGCTCGCAGAGCACGCGCTCCAGGCGGTCGATGCGATCGAGCGCGACCGCGTGCTCGACCAGCAGCGCCATCGCGATGTTGAGCACTTCCTCCGCCTCCCGGTTCTGCAGGCTGTAGCGGCGCTCGCCGCGGGCGAACTGCGTGAGCGTGACGATCGCGTCGGCGCTTTTCATTTTCCTCTCCTCATGTCCTCGTAGACCGGAACACGGTTGCGCAGTCGAACGTTGCGCAGCTCCGGGTGGTGTGCGTAGAGGTCGACCTGCTCGACCAGGAACAGCGCGGGCGCCGCTTGGTGATACGCGCGTGCCAGGCTGCGCATCGCAGCGAGCCGTTCCTGCTCGGGCAGGATGCGCATCGTGCGCTCGAGCTGGTCGGCCAGCGCCCGGTCGCAGAAGAACGGGCGCGGCCTGCGGCACGACACGCTTTCCATCGGCCGCGTCGCATCGTTGTAGGGCGCGCTGTTCCACATCGAGCCGAACGCGTCGCCCGTGAAGCTGTTGCGCTGCAGGTGCCGAAGGTACTGCGGGAAGGTGATCACCTCGAGTGTCGCCTCCACGCGCACCTGGCGCAGGTAGTGCGCAACCGCCTCGTAGATCAGGCCGTCGGCGGGAAATGAGTTGGTGATGATCTGCGCGCGCAGCGGGAAGCCGTTCGGGTAGCCCGCCTGCGCGAGCAGCGCGCGGGCGCGTGCCGGATCGTAGGGGTACGGCCGCAGGCCGGGATCGTGCCCGAAACTGATGCGCGGCGCAGGCTGCCCCGAGGCGGGCGCGAAACCGCGCAGCAGCGTGCGCGCGATCGTTTCCTTGTCGACCGCGTAGTTGAGCGCCTGGCGCACGCGCACGTCCTGCAGCGGGCCGGGTGTCGCGCGCTCGGTGATGAACACCAGCGACATCACCGACATCGAGGGCGCGGACACGATCGGAAAGCCGCGGTCCTCGAGCCGGTCGAGCTCCTCGATCTCCACGGCCGCGATATCGATGTCACGCGACAGCAGGGCCTGCGTGCGCACTGCAGCGTTCGGCAGTTCCACGTACTCCAGGCCCTCGAGTGCGACACGACGCCAGCCGTACGGATTTGCACGCGCCTGCGCGCGGCGCCGGCGCTGATCCCATTGCGTGAGCACATAAGGTCCCGTGCCGGCAGGCGCCAGGGCGAAGCGGTCGGGACCGAGCGCGGACCAGGCGCCCGGTTCGACCATCAGCGCGCCCACCATGCGCTTGGGCAGGATCGGATCCGGATCGCGCGTGCGCACCTCCAGCGTCAGCGGGCCTGCGGCCCGCGCCTGCACGACACCGCGCAGCTCGTTGCCGATCACTGTCGCGCGGCCGTCCTTCGAGGCCAGCCATTCGAGCACAGCCACCGCTGCCGCTGCATCGAACGGTCGACCATTCGAGAACCGCACGTCCGGCCGCAGCTGGAAGCGCCACAGAGTGGGTTCGGCCAGTTCCCACGAAAGTGCGAGCGCGGGCACCAGTCGGCCATGCTCGTCGAGCTGCGTGAGGCCGTCGAATATCGCGTACCAGACGAGCGTTCCCGGCCGGCCGTTGCCCTTGAAGGGATTGCCGAGGCTCGCCGGCAGGCCGCTCACGCCGACGCGCAGCGTGGATTGCGCCGTTGCGCTCGCCGCCGTTGCCGCATGCGCGCATGCGCACAGGAGCGCCAGCAACGGCACCGGACCTGCGCTCAGGCTTGGCATCGGAATCTTCAGGCCCGCTTGGCGCCGCTCAGGAGATACCAGCCGCCGGGGCCGGAGATCTTCTCGATGCGCGCCTCCGAGACCTCGTCGGCCGCAAAACCGGCGGCGCGCATGTCGGCCGCGAGATCGTCCGCCGCATACACGTTCCAGAAGATCTCGCCGTTGAAGCGCTCGTCCCAGCCACCCTCGACGCGGCGCACGAGATTGGGCTCGAAGCGCGTCGGTACGTCCTGGTGCACCACCACTGCGCCTGGAGACAGCACGCGGCGCGCCTCGCGCATCATCGCGCGGCGGTTCTCGCGGCCGATCTCGTGCAGCAGGTTGTTCGTCACCACGAGGTCGAAGCTCGCGTCCGCGAAACGCAGCGCGGTGCCGCTCATCTGGTGAAAGATCACGCGTACGCCGATCGACTCCGCGCGCGCGTGCGCGTAGCGGAGCATCCCCGCGCCGATATCGACTGCATTGACCTCGGCCTGCGCAAAGTGGGCGGCGTACGCGCACGCTGCGGCGCCCGCGGAGCAGCCGATCTCCAGTATGCGGCGCGGAGTGAATCCGGGGCGTTGCTGCTCCAGGTGGCGGATCACGGCGCCGGCCTTGCTGTCCGCCTGGCCGACGCCCTGTCCGAAGGAATAGATGTTGCCGCCGCCTTCGTACAGCGCTCCGGCGACGATATCGTTCTCGCCACGATCCAGCGTGTAGCCCCCTGGCTGCAGGTGAATGTCCACGCCCGCGATCTCGGCAGGGGGAATGAAGGCGGGATCGAGGTGCAGCTCGCCGCGCTTGCCCGGCGCATCCATCAGCTGGCGCGCCGTGCTCTCCAGCCTCTCGCTCTCGCGCAGCACCGGCTCGCCGGTCGCCATCCAGATCAGCTCCTGCGCCGAGCGGTTGAGTGCGCTCCACAGCCGATATCCGGGCGAATCGAACAGCGCCTCGGTCACTTCGGCGGCGTCGCGCGGCGCGTGACCGTGCCGCGCGGTGAAGGCAGGCAGGCCCTCCCGCTCGTAAAGTGTTTCGTTGCGCGGCCGCACGTGCTCGTTGAGCAGGCGCCGCAGCGCGACGACGCCGCGCTGGCGGCTGCGTTCCTCGGGAGTCAGCACGGGAAGCAGGGCATGCTGAATGTCGCGGACTTTCATGGGGACGTTCCGGAGTCTCTGAAGTGACAGCGCGCCAGGTGATTGGCGCTGGCCGCGAGCGGCGCCAGGCTCGGGCCGGCGGCGCACACGTCGGCGCGACCGATGCAGCGCGAACGATAGTGGCAGGCGCCCGGCGTGTCGGGCCAGGCTGGCAGCCGGTCGATCGCATCGACGAGCTCGAAATCGAGCGAGCGGCGCGCGGGATCGGGCATCGAGGCGACCAGCAGCCGCGTGTACGGATGCGCGGGCCGGTCGAGCACCGCTCGCGCGTCGCCTTGTTCGACGATCTCACCCGCGAACATCACGGCGATGCGATTGGCCAGGCAGCGCACGGCCGCGAGGTCATGCGAGATGAACAGCAGAGCGATGCCGAGCCTGCGCCCGAGGTCGAGGAACAGCTGTGCGATCGCGGCGGCTGTCGAGGCGTCGAGCGAAGCAAGCGCCTCGTCGGCGATCAGCAGCTCCGGATCCATCGCGAGTGCGCGCGCGATCGCGACGCGCTGCTTCTGACCCCCGGAGAGGTTGCGCGGGCGCTCGCCGCCGAGACCCGGATCGAGTTGCACCAGCGCGAGCAGCTCCCCAACCTTCCGGCCGATTTCCCAGCGATTGCCGAAGCGACGCACGATCAGCGGTTCCGCCACGATCTCGCGCACGCGATGAAAAGGATTGAGGCTCGCATCCGGGTCCTGGAACACCATCTGGATGCGCCGGCGCTGCTCGCGCCGTGACGAGCTGCGTTGCAGGTCATGGCCGTGCAACAGCACGCTGCCCGATGTGGGAGTCACGATCCCTGCCACCGCGCGCGCCAGCGTGGACTTTCCAGAGCCCGACTCGCCGACGAGCGCCAGCGTTTCTCGGGCGTCGAGCCGCAGCGAGCAGTGGCGCACCGCGTGTACCGGCCGCGCGTCCATGTCGAACGTCACGCTCAGATCGCGGATCTGCAGCAGGCCCGAAGATGTCATGCGGCGACCCCGGGCAGGGCCTGCGCGGCCGCCAGCAACTGGCGCGTCACGGGGTGTGTGGGCGTGTCGAGGATCTGCGCCGTGGTTCCTTCCTCCGCGACCCCTCCCCTGTGCATCACGAGGATGCGATCGCAGACTGCGGCCGCAACCGCGAGATCGTGCGTGATCAGGAGCAGTGCGCGCGAGCCCGCGCCGCGCTTGAGCAACGTCAGGATCTGCAGCTGGACGGTGGCATCGAGCGCGGTGGTCGGCTCGTCGGCGATCAGCAGCGCGGGCCCGTTGATGAGCGCCAGCGCGATCATCGCGCGCTGCCGCTGGCCGCCGGAGAGCTGGTGCGGATAGGCGCTGAAAATCCGCTCCGGCTGCGCCAGGCGCACGTCCGCGAACGCCGCAACGACCGTGTCGCGCGCCGCGCCTGCGGCGAGGCCACGATGGCGCATCACCGATTCCGCGAGGATCGAACCCACCGTGCGCACGGGATTGAAGGAGGACAGCGGGTCCTGGAACACCATGCCGATCCGGCTGCCGGCGAGCGCGCGCCGCTCGCCCGCGCTCATGGACAGCAGCGCACGACCTTCCAGCGAGACGCTCCCGCCCGTGACCGCAAGGCCGGGTGGCAACAACCCCGCGATTGCGGCTGCGGTGACGGACTTGCCCGAGCCCGATTCACCCACGATGCCGAGGACCTCCCCGCTCGCGATGCTGAAGCCCAGGTCTTCGATCAGGCGGCCGGCGCGCTCGCCTTCCTGCGCGGCGATGCACAGGTTCCGGACCTCGAGCGTCACGAGGCGCGCGTTCATGCAAGGCGGCGACGCAGCCCATCGCCGAGAAGGTTGGCAGTGATCACGAGCAGCACCACTGCTGCCGCCGGTGCCAGCAGCAGCCACGGCGCATTGAGCACGTACGCGCGACTCTCCTGCAGCATGCTGCCCCAGGTGGCGGAGCCGAGCGGCGCGCC
>DASTQG010000057.1:0-2725 GCA_035761885.1 Steroidobacteraceae bacterium
GCAGAATGTGGAGAAAGGCCGCATCAGTGCGCAGGCAGCGCAGGAAGCCGCGGCGCGGCTGCGCTCGGGCGCCGATCTCGATGCCGCAGCGAATGCGGATCTCGTCATCGAGGCGGTATTCGAGGACATGAACATCAAGCGCGAGATCTTCGGGCGCCTGGACGGCCTGTGCCGCCCCAACGCGATCCTCGCGACCAACACGTCGACGCTCGACGTCGATCGCATCGCTTCCGCGGTGCGTCGTCCGCAGGCCGTCATCGGCATGCATTTCTTCAGCCCCGCGAACATCATGCGCCTGGTGGAGATCGTGCGCGGCGGCGCGACGGCGCCCGAGGTCGTGTCGACGGCGCAGGCGGTGGCGAAACGTGTCGGCAAGACTGGCGTGGTGGTGGGCAACTGCTTCGGCTTCGTCGGCAATCGCATGCTGTACGCCTACGGTCGCGAGAACCAGTTCATGCTGCTGGAGGGCGCGACGCCCGCCCAGATCGACGATGCACTGCAACGCTTCGGCATGGCGATGGGACCGAACGCGGTAGGCGACCTGGCCGGCCTCGACGTCGGCTACCAGGTTCGGCGCGCACGCACCGACCTGCCTGATGATCCGCGCTATTACCGCGTCGCCGACCTGCTGGTCGAGAAGGGCCGGCTCGGCCAGAAGACCGGCAAAGGTGCGTATCTCTACGACCCGAAGACACGCGCGCGTGCGGAGGATCCGGAGGCGCTGGCTCTCATTCGCGCGGAGGCGAAACGCCTCGGCGTGCCGCAGCGTGAGATCGGCTCCGAGGAGATCGTCAATCGCTGCCTGTACGCGCTGATCAACGAGGGTGCGAAGATCCTCGGCGAAAAGATCGCGGCGAGCGCGGGCGACATCGACGTGATCTGGTGCAACGGTTACGGGTTCCCGCGCCATCGCGGCGGCCCGATGTTCCATGCGACCCTCATCGGCCTGGACCGAGTGCTGCTCGGAGTGCGCCAGTTCCAGGCATCGATGGGGTCCGATTACTGGGCGCCCGCGCCGCTCCTCACCGAGCTCGTGGCCGCGAATGCGAGGAGTTGGCCGGCATGATTCGGCAAAGCTATGTACAGGGGCGCTGGCACGGCAGCGAACGCAACGCCGCAGCGCTGCGCGATGCGTCCACCGGCGCGGTGATCGCCCAGGCCTCGAGCGAGGGCATCGACTTTCACGGCGTGCTCGACCACGCGCGGCGGGTCGGGGGGCCGGCCCTGCGCAAGCTCACTTTCCATGAGCGCGCCGCGAAGCTGAGCGCGCTCGCGAAGTTCCTGATGGAGCGCAAGGAAGAGTTCTACACGCTCTCCTATGCGACCGGAGCCACCCGCATCGATTCGTGGATCGACATCGAGGGCGGCGCCGGCACGCTCTTCTCCTATGCGAGCAAGGGCAATCGTGAATTTCCGAACAGCCGCGTGTACGTCGAGGGCCCGCCCGAGATGCTGTCGAAGACGGGAACGTTCGTCGGCCAGCACATCTGTGTCCCGCTCGAAGGCGCGGCGGTGCACATCAACGCGTTCAATTTCCCTGTATGGGGCATGCTCGAGAAGCTCGCACCCACGCTGCTCGCGGGCGTGCCCGCGATCGTCAAGCCCGCGACCGCGACTTCGTACCTGACCGAGTTGGTCGTACGCCGCATCGTCGAGAGCGGCCTGCTGCCCGAAGGCGCACTGCAGCTCGTGTGCGGAAGCCTGGGCGATCTGTTCGAGCATCTCACCTGCCAGGACGCGGTGTCGTTCACCGGTTCGGCGTCCACGGCGCAGAAGCTTCGTGCGCATCCCGTGGTGATCCGCAACTCGGTGCGCTTCATCGCCGAAACCGACTCGCTCAATTCCTCCATCCTCGCACCCGACGCCGCCCCCGGTTCGCCGGAGTTCGACCTGTTCGTGAAAGAGGTCGTGCGCGAGATGACGGTGAAGGCCGGGCAGAAGTGCACGGCCATCCGCAAGGCACTCGTGCCGGCAACAGCCACCCGCGCAGTCGTGGAGGCTCTGCAGGCGGCGCTTGCGAAAGTGGCCGTCGGCGATCCGCGCACGGAGGGCGTGCGCATGGGCCCGCTGGCGAATCTCGCCCAACGGCGCGAAGTACTCGCGCAGGTGGAGGCGCTGCGCGCCGAAGCCGATCTCGTTCGCGGCGACGCGCAGAACTTCGACGTGGTGAACGCCGATCGCGAGCAGGGCGCGTTCGTGCCACCGCTGCTGCTCGTCGCGCGCGATGCACCGCGTGCCCGCGCCATTCACTCGGTCGAGGCGTTCGGCCCGGTCTGCACCGTCGTACCGTACGCCTCTGTCGAGGAAGGCATCGAGCTCGCGCGGCGAGGCGAGGGGAGCCTGGTGGGCTCGGTCTTCAGCGCCGACGACGCGCTTGCCGCGCAGTTCGTCCTGGGCCTCGCGCCGTACCACGGGCGCATCCTGGTGGTGAATCGGCACTGCGCAAAGGAATCTACGGGGCACGGCTCGCCCTTGCCCACACTCGTGCACGGCGGCCCCGGTCGCGCGGGCGGCGGCGAGGAGATGGGCGGCGTGCGCGGCGTGCTGCACTACATGCAGCGCACGGCGCTCCAGGGCTCCCCCTCCACGCTCACGCGCGTCGTCAACGAGTGGACCGCCGGCTCGACGCAGCGCGGCGACCGCGTCCACCCGTTCCGCAAGCACTTCGAGGAGCTCGAGATCGGCGAGACGCTCGTCACGCACCGGCGGACGATCACCGAGGCGG
>DASTQG010000058.1:0-12975 GCA_035761885.1 Steroidobacteraceae bacterium
CTGGCTCAGGAACTCATCTCGATCAGGCGTGCAGCGCGTTCACCGGCCTCGCGCGTGGTGCACGGTTTGCGGCCGCTCCCGGCAAGATCCGCAGTGAGCGTTCCCTGTTCGATCGCACGCCAGACCGCGCTTTCGAGAGCAGCGGCCTCCGCTTCCAGCTGCAGCGAGTGACGCAGCAGCATCGCGGCGCTCAGGATCGCGCCGAACGGGTTCGCCACGCCGCGACCTGCGATGTCCGGCGCCGAGCCGTGGATCGGCTCATAGAGCCCGCGCTTCGAATCGCCGAGGGAAGCCGAAGGCAGCAGGCCGAGCGAGCCTGCGAGCATCGAGGCCTCGTCGGTGAGGATGTCGCCGAACATGTTCTCGGTGAGCAGCACGTCGAAGTCGCGCGGACGACGCAGCAGGTGCATCGCGGCGGCATCCACCAGCATGTGCTCGAGCGTGACGTCCGGAAACTCCGAGCGCACCACGCGTTCCACCACCTCGCGCCAGAGCCGCGAGGTCTCCAGCACGTTCGCCTTGTCGACGGAAACGATCGAGCGACGTCGTCCGAGCGCGAGACGGCCGGCGACACGCGTCACGCGCTCGATCTCTTGCGCCGAGTACTCGCACAGGTCGGTCGCATTGGTTGGCGTGCGCGACTTCGCGCCGAAGTAGATCCCGCCCGTGAGCTCGCGAACGACCATGATGTCCACGCCGCGGATCACTTCCGCCTTGAGGGGCGCGGCATCGAGCACGGCAGGATGTGTGGTCACAGGGCGCAGGTTGGCAAACACGCCGAGCGCGCGGCGCAGGCGCAGCAGCCCCTGCTCGGGTCGGGCCGCGCCGCTCGACCACCTGGGGCCTCCGATCGCCCCCATCAGCACCGCATCGGCGGCTTCGCAGGCGGCGAGAGTGGCAGGCGGGAGCGGATCGCCGGTCGCATCGATGGCGATGCCGCCCAGCAGCGCGTCCTGAAACTCGAACTGATGCTGGAAGCGTGTGGCGATCGCCCGCAGGCAGCGCACGGCTTCCGCGGTGACCTCCGGGCCGATGCCGTCGCCGGCGAGGACCGCGATGCGCGCCTTCACGCGTGCGTGCGCTCGTAGGCGGCGATCTCGTCCTGCTGGGCGTGGAGGTAGCCGAGCTCATCGACGCCGTTGAGCAGGCAATAGCGGGCGAAGGCCTCGATCGGGAACTGCGCGCGGCGGCCGTCGGCGAACGTGAGCTCCTTCGACTGCAGGTCGATGCACACTTCCTCGCCGGGATGCTCCAGGAGCCAGCGGTGCGTGGCCTCGTCCACGGTCACGGGCAGCAGGCCGTTCTTCAGCGAGTTGTTGCGGAAAATGTCGGCGATCTCCGTGCTCACGACCGCGCGGATACCGTAGTCGTGCAGCGCCCAGGGCGCATGCTCGCGCGAGGAGCCGCAGCCGAAGTTGCGTCCCGCCACCAGGATCTGGCAGCCGCGCGCCTCGGGCCGGTTGAGCACGAAGTCGGGCCTGGGCTTGCCGTCGGCGTCGTAGCGCCAGTCGGCGAAGGCCTGCTTGCCCAGCCCTGTGCGCGTGGTCGTGGTGAGAAAACGCGCCGGGATGATCTGGTCGGTATCGATGTTGGTCGCGGGCAGCACGATGGTGCACGAGCGGATGATGCGGATCGGTTCCATGCTCAGCGCTCCAGGAACTCGCGCGGATCGGTGACGCGACCGCGCACGGCGCTCGCCGCCGCCGTGGCGGGACTCGCGAGCAGCGTGCGCGCCCCGACGCCCTGGCGACCTTCGAAATTGCGGTTGCTGGTGCTCACGCTGTACTCGCCGCGTGCCACGGTGTCCCCGTTCATGCCGATGCACATGGAGCAGCCTGACTCGCGCCAGTCGGCGCCCGCGTCGCGGAACACGCTGTCCAGGCCCTCGGCCTCGGCGGCGCGCTTGACCTGCTGCGATCCGGGCACGACCAGCATGCGCACGTTGCTCGCGATCTTGCGGCCCTTGAGCACCGCGGCCGCCTGGCGCAGATCGCTCAGGCGGGCGTTGGTGCAGCTGCCGACGAACACGACGTTCACGGGTTTGCCGCGAATCGCATCGCCCGCGCTGAAGCCCATGTAGTCGAGCGCCTTGGTGAAGACTTCGTCGCCGCGCTCGGGAATGCGGCCGCCGATCGGCATCACCATGCCGGGGTTGGTGCCGTAGGTGATCATCGGCTCGAGCTGGCTCGCGTCGAGGTCGACGCTCTTGTCGAACTTCGCGCCCTCGTCGGTCCGCAGCGTCCGCCAGAACTCGACGGCGCGATCCCACTCGGGTCCCGCCGGCGCGTGCGGCCGCCCGCGCAGGTACTCGAACGTCGTATCGTCGGGCGCAACCATGCCCGCGCGCGCACCGGCTTCGATCGACATGTTGCACACGGTCATGCGCTCTTCCATCGACAGCGCGCGAATGGCCGTACCGCGATATTCGATCACGTGCCCGGTGCCGCCCGAGACGCCGAGCTTGCCGACGATGGCGAGGATCAGGTCCTTGGCGCTCACGCCGGCGGGCAGCTTGCCGGCAACGTTGACCGCGCAGGTCTTCGGCCGGCGCTGCAGGAGGCACTGCGTCGCGAACACGTGCGCGACCTCGGTGGAGCCGATGCCGAAGGCGAGGGCGCCGAATGCCCCGTGCGTGCTCGTGTGGCTATCGCCGCACACGATGGTGCGGCCGGGCTGCGTGAGCCCGAGCTCCGGGCCGATGATGTGCACGATGCCGCGCAGCTCGCTGTGCATGTCCAGGAGCCGCACGCCGAACTCGCGGCAGTTCTCCTCGAGGATGCGCACCTGCCTGGCGGCCGACTCGATCGCGATGGGCGCACCGCCGAACACCTGCTCGGTGCGCGTCGGCGTGGAGTGGTCCATGGTCGCAAGCGTGCGATCCGGCCGGCGCACCTTCAGCCCGCGCTCCTTGAGCAGCGCGAAGGCCTGCGGCGAGGTCACCTCGTGAGTGAGATGCAGGTCGATATAGAGAACGGCCGGCGTGTCGGCGGTTTCGGGCACCACCAGGTGCCGTTCCCAGATCTTTTCGAAGAGTGTGCTGGCTGTCATGTCCTGCAAGCTTTCCGCGAGGTGCGCGCGATTGCTACGCCCGGGCGCACCGCGATCCGCAGGGCGAACCGCCACGGGGCGTAGCGACCGCAAACGTGCCTCAGAGGCTCGCCTCGACGCGCGCCTCGCGGCGGCGCTCGGCTTGTGCCCGGGGGCTCGCCCGGCGGCTGAGCTCGATGCGGTTGATCACCTCGAGGAATGCGCGCGCGCTCGACTCGACGATGTTGGTGCTCAGGCTCTGCCCACGGTACGCCCGTCCATTGTACTCGACGTAGACCAGGGCCTCGCCCTGTGCATCCTCGCCCTCGGACACGCTGCGCACCTCGAACTTGCTCAGCTTGACCTGGTAGCCGGTGGCCCGCTCGATCGCCTTGAAGCTGGCATCGACCGGCCCGTCGCCGCTTGCCTTTTCGCAGACGCGCCGGCCGTCGCTGTGCTCGAGCTCCACCACCGCCTGCGCGTTCGTGTCGCTGCGCGCCTGGGTGTCGAGAGAGCTGAGCGACCACGGACCCGAGGACACGCCTTCCGCGCGCAGCACCAGCGCCTCGATGTCGCCGTCGAAGAGCTCCTTCTTCTTGTCGGCGAGCGCCTTGAACTCCTCGAACACGCGGTTGAGCTCCGCCTCGTCGAGCTCGAAGCCCAGCTCGCGCACGCGCTCACGGAAGGCGTGGCGGCCGCTGTGCTTGCCGAGCACCAGGTGCGTGCGCGACAGGCCCACGTCCTGCGGGCGCATGATCTCGTATGTGGAGTGGTGGCGCAGCATGCCGTGCTGGTGGATGCCGGACTCGTGGGCGAAGGCGTTCTCACCGATCACCGCCTTGTTGCGCGGGATCGGCATGCCGGTGATGCTGGAAACCAGGCGGCTGGTCGGATACAGGCGCGTGGTGTCGATGCCGGTGCTCAGGCGGAAATAGCTTTCGCGCGTCTTCAGCGCCATCACCACTTCTTCGAGCGAGCAATTGCCCGCGCGCTCGCCGATGCCGTTGATGGTGCATTCGATCTGGCGCGCGCCCGCGAGCACGGCGCTCAGGCTGTTGGCCACCGCCATGCCGAGGTCGTCGTGGCAGTGCACGCTCAGCACCGTGCGCTCGATGCCCGGAACGTGCTCGCGCAGATAGCGAAACAGCTGCCCGAACTCTTCCGGCACCGTGTATCCCACGGTGTCGGGAATGTTCACCGTGGTCGCACCGGCGGCGACCACGGCCGCGACCACTTCGGCCAGGAACTCCGGTTCGGTGCGCGCGGCGTCCTCGGGCGAGAATTCCACGTCCTCGCACAGCCCGCGCGCGATCTTCACGCCTTCCACCGCGGTGCGCACGATCTCTTCCTTGGCCATGTTGAGCTTGTGCTGCCGGTGGATCGCGCTGGTGGCGAGGAACACGTGCAGGCGGGGCCGGGCGGCATCGGCAATTGCCTTGTGGGCCCGTTCGATGTCCTCGCGATTGCAACGCGCCAGTCCGGCGATCACCGGGCCCTCGATTTCGCGCGCGATCGCCTGCACCGCCTCGAAGTCGCCGCGCGAAGCGGCCGGAAAGCCGGCCTCGACGATGTCGACGCCGAGCTCCGCAAGGGCGCGCGCGACGCGCAGCTTTTCGGGAAGCGTCATGCTGCAGCCGGGCGACTGCTCGCCGTCGCGCAAGGTGGTGTCGAAGATCAGAACGCGATCGCTCATGACGGCACCCTCGGGCTTGTTCAGCGCCCCTGCTCGAGCCACGGCATCCGCCCGCGCAGGGCGGCGCCCACCTTCTCGATCGGGTGCTTCAGGTCCGCATCCAGCATGCGCTTGTAGTTCGCGCCGCCGGACTTGCTCTCGGCGATCCACTGGCGTGCGAACCGCCCGCTCTGGACGTCCTTGAGCACCTTGCCCATCTCTTTCTTGACCCGGTCGTTCACGATGCGCGGACCGCGCGTGAGATCGCCGTACTTGGCCGTGTCGCTGATGAAACGGTGCATCTTTGCGAGCCCGCCCTCGTGCAGCAGATCGACGATGAGCTTCAGCTCGTGCAGGCACTCGTAGTAGGCGACCTCGGGCTGGTAGCCCGCCTCGACCAGCGTTTCGAAGCCCTTGACGACCAGTTCCGTGGCGCCCCCGCACAGCACCGCCTGCTCGCCGAACAGATCCGTCTCGGTCTCCTCGGCGAAGGTGGTCTCCAGCACGCCGCCGCGCGTGCCGCCGATCCCGTGCGCGTAGGCGAGCGCCTTCGCATGCGCCTTGCCGGTGGCATCCTGTGCAACGGCGATCAGGCACGGTACGCCGCGCCCCTGTTGATACTGCCGGCGCACAAGGTCGCCGGGACCCTTGGGTGCGATCAGCACCACGTCGAGGTCCTTGCGCGGCTTGATCTGCTTGAAATGGATGTTGAAGCCGTGGGCGAAGAGCAGGGTGGAGCCCTTGCGCAGCGAGCCCTTGATCTCGGCATAGAGCGACTGCTGGGCCAGGTCCGGCGTGAGCATTGCGACCAGGTCCGCGCCCTCGACGGCCCTGGCCGGCTCGGCGACTTCCAGGCCGTCCTTGCGTGCCTTCTTCCAGCTCGGTCCGTTCTTGCGCAGGCCCACCACGACGTCGTGGCCGCTGTCCTTGAGGTTCAACGCGTGCGCGCGCCCCTGGCTGCCGTAGCCGAGCACCGCGATACGTGCGCCCTTCAGCGCCTTCTTGTCGACGTCCTTCTGCGAATACAACCGCATGTCCAACACTCCCCGAAATGGTCCCAGGTCTTCAGTGATTCACGAGGTCAAAAAAAACCCCGCCTCGGCCGGTGCCGGTGCGGGGTTCTTCGATTCTGTTCAGGCTCCCAACCTCAGACTCGGTACCCGCACCTCCGCGCGCGCAGCAGCAGCAGCCCCGGCAGCAGGGAATCGAGACGAATGAGAAACGCCGAGGTCATTTGCAGTGCAGGAAATCCCGTGTCGGCTTCGATAGGAGCACAGCGATTGCGTGCTTGTCAACGGCGGCGAGCGCGCGCGCAAACCCTGTTGCCACAAGCATAAAATGACTTTCGTGTTCGACAGCCGGACAATCCGACGCACACCCGCGCGCGCGGGATTTCGCTAAGCTCGCTCTTCCACGCCATGCCATCGCCCGCACCCTTCGACTCGCTCCTCGCCCAGGCCACCGCCAGGGCGCTGCCACTGTGGCTGGTGAGCGAAGGGGCTCTCGATGCCTGGAGCAAGGAACTGCCAGGGCCCGCGGCTCAGTGGCTCGCCGGCAGCGGCTTCAAGGCCGAGCGCCATCGCGTCGTGCTGCTGCCCGGGGCGGATGGAAGCATCGCGGGCGCGGCGCTCGGGCTCGGCCGCCTCGCAGACCTGAACGAACTGAGCCTCTGGCACACGGCGGGACTCGCAGACAAGCTTCCGGCGGGCGATTTTCATTGCGCGACCTCGCTGTCCGCGCATGCCGCCACGCAGGCGGCGCTCGGCTTCGTGTACGGGCAGTACCGCTTCGATCGTTACAAGCGCCCGGCGGCGAACGGGCGCGGTGCGCGCCTGGTGGCGCCGGCGAACGCCGACCTCGCTCACGTCGCCAGCGCCGCGACGGCACTGGGCTGGGCGCGCGACCTCATCAATACACCCGCGTCCGACCTGGGTCCTGCCGAGCTCGCGAGTGAAGCGACGGCGGTCGGGGAGGCCTGCGGTGCCCGTTGTACGGTCATCGCGGGCGAGGACCTCCTGGCCAGAAACTATCCCGCCATCCACACGGTGGGCCGCGCGAGTGCGAATGCGCCGCGCCTGATCGATCTGCGCTGGGGCGAGGAGGGTGCGCCGCGGGTCACCCTGGTCGGCAAGGGCGTGTGCTTCGACAGCGGCGGGCTCGACCTGAAGAACTCGCAGTCGATGGCCCTGATGAAGAAGGACATGGGGGGCGCCGCCTGCGTGCTAGCCCTCGCACGCATGATCATGGAGGCGCGCCTGCGCGTGCGGTTGCGAGTCCTGATTCCAGCGGTGGAAAACAGTGTGTCAGGCACCGCCTACCGGCCGGGCGACGTGATCGCCACGCGCAAGGGACTGAGCGTGGAGGTCGGCAACACCGACGCGGAAGGCCGGCTGGTGCTGTGCGATGCGCTCGCCGAAGCCGATACCGAGCGGCCGGACCTGCTCATCGACCTTGCGACGCTCACCGGAGCCGCGCGCGTGGCGCTCGGTCCCGACCTGCCCGCGCTGTTCTGCAGCGACGAGGCGCTGATCGGCGAGATCATGCGACACGCGCGCACCGAGCAGGACCCGTTGTGGCCGATGCCGCTGTGGGCGCCGTATGACGAGGACCTGTCGAGCAAGCTCGCGGACCTCAACAACGTATCGCCGCATTCCTTCGCCGGCGCCATCATCGGCGCGCTGTTCCTGCGCCGCTTCGTCGCCGAGCAGACGCGCTGGATACACGTGGACCTGTTCGCCTGGAATCCCAAGGAACGGCCGGGCCGCCCGGTCGGTGGCGAGGCGCAATGCGTGCGAGCGCTGTATGCGCTCATCGCGGCGCGCTACGCCTGATGCTGGTCATCGCTCCGCGCGACCTCGCATTCCTGGTCCTCATCAACCTGATCTGGGGCTTCAACCTCATCGCGAGCAAGGTGGGCGTGGGCGAGTTTCCGCCCATGCTTTTCACGGCGATGCGCTTCGCGCTGCTCGCCGTGATCCTGCTGCCGTTCCTGCGAGTGCGCCCGGGAGAGATGGGGCCCGTCGTCGTGGCCGCGATCATGAGCGGCGCGCTGCACTTCGCGCTGCTGTTCGTCGGCGTCGGAATGTCCGAGTCGATGTCCTCGGTCGCCGTGGTCGGCCAGCTCGGCGTGCCGTTCACGACGCTCATGTCCATCGTGTTCCTCAACGAGGTGGTGCGCTGGCGTCGCTGGCTCGGCATCACGCTCTCGTTCGCCGGCGTCATGGTCATCGGCCTGGAGCCGCAGGTGTTTCAGCATTGGCCCGGGCTCGCGCTGGTGGTGCTGTCGGCGTTCATCGGATCCATCGGCCTGATGGCCGTCAAGAAGCTGCAGGGCTGGAAGCCACTCGAGCTGCAAGCCTGGTTCACGGCGATCAGCACGCCGGTGCTCATCGTCCTGACGTTCACGTTCGAGACGGGCCACCACGAGGCTGTCGCCAACGCAACGGTGATGGGCTGGGCCGCGCTCGCTTTCACGGCGCTGATCGCGAGCCTGATCGCGCACACGGGCTACTACTACCTGGTGCAGCGCTACCCGGTGACGAGCGTGTCGCCGCTGACGGTGCTCTCTCCGGTATTCGGGGTGTTCTTCGCGATCACGCTGCTCGACGAAGAGCTCACCTCGCGAATGGTCGTCGGAGCGGTCATGACACTCACCGGCGTCTTCATCGTCGCGCTTCGTGAGCGCAAGATCATCGAAACGGGAACGTAATGCCGCCGACTTCGAGCATCAACCAGATTCATGCCGGTCAGTGAGGATGCGACGTTGAACAGAAAGACGAAAAAGAAGGCCGCGCACGATCCGCGCCGCCATTCACGCCTGGTCGTGGAAGGCGTCAAGCAGGCGCCCTCGCGCGCGATGTTGCGTGCCGTGGGATTCGGCGATGCGGACTTCGCACGTCCGCAGGTCGGCATTGCTTCCACGTGGAGCAATCTCACGCCCTGCAACATGCACATCGACGACCTGAGCCGGCATGCCGCGCGGGCGGTGGACGTGGCCGGCGGCAAGAGCGTGACGTTCAACACCATCACCGTTTCCGACGGCATCTCGATGGGCACGCCGGGAATGCGCTACTCGCTCGTCTCGCGCGAGGTGATCGCCGACTCGATCGAAACCGTGGCCGGTGCGCAGGGCTTCGACGGTCTCATCGCGATCGGCGGCTGCGACAAGAACATGCCCGGCTGCCTCATGGCGCTGGCGCGCCTGGATCGGCCCGCGGTATTCGTCTATGGCGGCACCATTCGCCCCGGTGGCGGCCGGCGCGACATTGTCTCGGTCTTCGAGGCGGTCGGCGGTCATGCCGCCGGCACAGTTTCGGACGCGCAGCTCCTCGACATCGAACGCACCTCCATCCCGGGGCCCGGCAGCTGCGGCGGCATGTACACCGCCAACACGATGGCGAGTGCGATCGAAGCGCTGGGCATGAGCCTGCCGGGCAGCAGTGCCCAGGAGGCGGTCTCGGAGAGCAAGCGCGCGGACTGTGAGAGCGCCGGGGCGGCCGTGATGCGTCTCATCGAGCGCGGCATCCGGCCTGCGCACATCCTCACCCGCGAGGCGTTCGAGAATGCGATCGCCGTGGTGATCGCGCTCGGCGGCTCGACCAATGCCGTGCTCCACCTGCTCGCGATGGCGCACGCCGCGGGAGTGCGGCTCGCGCTCAACGACTTCACGCGCATCGGCAAGCGCGTACCGGTTCTCGCCGACCTGCGACCGAGCGGCAAGTACCTCATGTCGGAGATCATCGCGATCGGCGGGATCCGGCCACTGATGCGCACACTCCTGGAGGCGGGCCTCCTGCATGGCGATGCGCTCACCGTCACGGGCAACACGCTCGCCGAGGATCTGGCCCAGGCTCCGCGGTATCCCGCGGGCCAGTCGATCGTCAGGCCGTTGTCCGATCCCATCAAGCCGGACAGCCATCTCGTCATCCTGCGCGGCAACCTCGCGCCCGAAGGCGCGGTTGCCAAGATCAGCGGCAAGGAAGGCCTGGCCTTCACGGGCCGGGCGCGTACATTCGACTCGGAAGAAGAGACGCTGCAGGCGATCCTCGATGGGACCGTGGTCGCGGGAGACGTGGTGGTGATCCGCTACGAGGGGCCGAGGGGAGGGCCGGGCATGCGCGAGATGCTCAGCCCCACCGCCGCGATCATGGGCAAGGGGCTGGGCGGGAAGGTCGCCCTCATCACCGACGGGCGCTTCTCAGGTGGCAGTCATGGGTTCGTCGTGGGTCACGTGGCGCCGGAAGCCGCGGTGGGCGGCCCGATCGCGCTGGTGCGCGACGGTGATCCGATCCGCATCGACGCACGTCGCCGCCACGTCACACTCGAAGTCTCCCAGCGCGAGCTCGCACGCCGCGCGAAAGCCTGGCGCGTCCCCAAGCCCTACGCGACCCGCGGCGTTCTGGCGAAGTACGCTGCCAGCGTCAGCAGTGCCTCGCTGGGCGCCGTCACCGACGGCGCGTTGCGCCGCTGAGTCAAGGCTGCGCCGCCGAGTCCAGTCTGCCGCTGGTCCCGGGCTGCGCGGCTCGATCCGGCCCGCAGTGTTGGCGGGCGCTGATCGCACGTGGCTGGCAGGGAACTTGCTTGTATTCCGTGCGCTCAATCAGCTTGTTGCCTCGCAATAAGTGCTGCCGAGGCGACTTGGGCTGGTTTTCCCGACGGACGAGCGCGTGCTTTGCCGGGACGTACGCGGACGCAGAGTGTGGCGATGCATTTTCTGCATGGAAGGAAGCACTGGCCGAGCACGAAGGCGCGTCGGGCGCGTCGGCGCAAGGGATTGATGGTCCGGACAATTGCCGCACCGAAGTTGTTGTCTTGGCGTAAAGGTGCGGTTAGAGTTGCGCCCTGCCGCGCGCCGGGGGAGCACTCCAGCAGTGTTGGCGCGTTTCGAGCGACCGTCGACAGTCCGTTTTGTCCCGGCCGCGATTTCAGAACTGTGGTTGGGGGTACTTCAACAGGCACGCGAACGCAGGCGGGCGTTCGCAACCAGCGATCCACGCACTCTTGCGAGCGCCTGGCACGGCTGCTTGCAGGAATGAGTGAACGTCGCTACCGTCGCAACCCGCCGAAACGGGCGCAAGCTCCAGACAGACACAGAACCTATCCAAACTATGGCATTTGTTGCTGAATCACCGTGGTCGGGCCCACGCATCGTGACGGTCGTCGGAATCGTTCTGTTGCACGTCGGCATCTTCTGGGCACTGGAAAACGGCCTCGCCCAGTCCGCGATGCAGCTGATTACCGGTCCCCTCGAGACCAAGATCATCGACGAACCGATCGAAGATGTGGAGGAACCGCCTCCGCCCCCGCCGAAACTCGAAATTCCACCGCCGTTCGTTCCGCCGCCCGATTTCGCGATCGAATTCCCGGCCGAAGCCACTACGGCGATCCAGACCACCACGAGCGTGGTGCCGCCGCCGATGCCGCCACCGATGGCGCCGGCGCCGATCGCCAAGACTCCGCCGAGGTCGCCCGGCAAGGGCCTGTCGCAGCCGGAGTATCCGCCCACCTCGCGCCGCCTGAACCAGGAAGGCACCGTGACCCTGTTGATCTACGTGCTCGCCGACGGGAAGGTCGGCGACGTCAAGATCGAAAAGAGCAGCGGCTTCCCCAAGCTGGACGAGGCTGCCGCGGCCCACGCCAAGCGTGCGTGGCGGTTCGTCCCCGGAACGGAGAACGGCCAGCCGGCCGCCGCCTGGGGTCGTTTCGCCGTGACGTTCAAGCTGCTCGAAAACTGATCCGAACTCGCTGCAATCCCAGAAGAGGACATCCGGTTTATGGCAACTCCTACCACCGCCGCCCCCGTTGCACACGACAATCCCTATGGCCTCGCCAGCATGTGGGAGCAGGGCGACTACGTCACCAAGGGAACCTTCATCCTGCTGGTGATCATGTCCGCCATGTCGTGGTGGGTGATGATCACCAAGGCGTTCGATCAGCGCCGCATCATGAAACAGGCGAAGCAGGCGGAACGTGACTTCTGGCAGGCGGGCTCGATCAAGCAGGCCATCGACACGCTGAAGGGCAAGAACAACGCCTTCCGCGCGATCGCCGAGGAAGGGCTGCGCGCGGCTCAGCACCACGAGGGCCGGCTCACCGACCAGATCGATCTGCACGAGTGGATCAGCCAGTCGCTGCAGCGCGCCCTGGACAGCATCACGAACTACCTGCAGGGCGGCCTGCCGATCCTGGCGACGGTGGGTTCGACTGCGCCGTTCGTCGGTCTGTTCGGTACGGTGTGGGGCATTCTCAACGCGCTGATCAGCATCGGCGTCGCCGGCCAGGCGAGCATCGATCGCGTCGCCGGCCCCGTCGGCGAAGCGCTCATCATGACGGCCATCGGCCTCGCGGTCGCGGTGCCGGCGGTGCTCGGTTACAACTTCCTGCTCCGCCGCAACAAGATCGTGATCGAGAAGCTCAAGTACTTCGCGACCGATCTGCACGCCTACCTGCTGAGCGGCGCGCGCGTCGGCGGGGAAACGCCCAAGGCGCGTCCGGCCGGCAGCGGTGCGCCCGCAGCGGCCACGCGTTCGTAACGGACAGGAGAGCGATCCACCATGTCGATGAGCGTCGGCAGCAGCAGCGAAGGCGAAGATGCCGTGATGTCGGAGATCAACACCACGCCGCTCGTCGACGTGATGCTGGTGCTCCTCATCATCTTCCTGATCACGATTCCCGTGATCACGAGGGCCATCAAGGTGGACTTTCCGAAGGCGGCCAACATCCCGACCGAGACCAAGCCGGAGAACATCGTCATCTCGATCGACAAGGACGGCGGCGTCTACTGGAACGAGCTGAAGGTGCCGGGCTCGGATCTGCTCCTCGAGCGCATCAAGGGCGTCACGATGCGCGCGAGCCAGGAAGGCAAGCCGCAGCCGGAATTCCATCTGCGCGCCGACAAGAACGTGCGCTACGAGCACGTCGGTCGCACCATCGTGCTGGCACAGCGCGCGGGCGTCGCGAAGGTGGCTTTCATCACCGAGCCGGACCGCGGCATCCGCGGCACGCGGCGCTGACGGGCCGCAGGAGAGACACCTCATGTCAATGAGCGTTGGCGGAGAAAGCGATCAGAGCATGGTGGAGATGAACACCACGCCGCTGATCGACGTGATGCTCGTGCTGCTGATCATGTTCATCATCACGCTGCCGATCATGACGCACGCGGTGAAGCTGGACATGCCGCGGCCGCAGCCGCAGAACCTGCAGCCCCCGGTGCCGCCCGAGATCGTCAACCTGGAAGTCGATTTCGACGGCACGTATTACTGGAACGGCACCGCGGT
>DASTQG010000059.1:0-2117 GCA_035761885.1 Steroidobacteraceae bacterium
AGTACGGCATCGCGCCGCAACTCGCCGAGAACATCCTGCGGCTCCTGATCCGCTCCTCGCTAACTACCCAGGAGCAGGCCAGCGTGCAGGCGCAGGGCGCCGGGTCCGGTCGCAGCGCACTGGTCATCGGGGGCGCCGGCAAGATGGGGCGCTGGTTCGCGGAATTCATGACCTCGCAGGGATTCGCGGTCGAGATTGCGGATCCGGCCGGTGCGCCGCCGGGATTCACGCACGTAGCCGACTGGCGCGAAAGCGCGCTGAAGCACGACTTCATCGTGATCGCGACGCCGCTCGGCATCACCGACAAGATCCTGCGCGAGATCGCCATGCGCCGGCCCAAGGGCGTGATCTTCGATGTGGGCTCCCTGAAGTCTCCGCTGCGAGCCGGCCTCAATGCGCTCAAGTCGCACGGTTGCCGCGTGACCTCGCTGCATCCGATGTTCGGCCCGGACACCGAGTTGCTCTCCGGGCGGCACGTGATCTTCGTCGAAACCGGTTCGCCCGAGGCGACCGCCGCGGCGCGCGAGTTGTTCGCCTCGACCATGGTCGAGCAGGTCGTCATGTCGCTCGACGAGCATGACCGGTTGATCGCCTACGTGCTGGGGCTTTCGCACGCGCTCAATATCGCCTTCTTTACCGCGCTCGCGGAAAGCGGCGAGGCGGCGCCACGGCTGGCGAAGCTGTCATCGACCACTTTCGATTCACAGCTGGACGTGGCCTCGAAGGTGGCTCAGGAGAGCCCGGAGTTGTATTACGAGATCCAGAGTCTCAACGACTACGGCTCCGAATCTCTCGAGGCGCTCGCGCAGGCGGTCGAACGACTGCGCTCGGCGGTCATCTCGCAGGACTTCGAGGGCTTCGCGGCGCTCATGCGCCGCGGCCGCGAGTATCTCGAGGATCGCCGTTCGGTCACGGAGCGCCGTGCGTGAACCGCGCGACGCGCGATCCTTACGCGGGGTCGGTGGAAGAATTGCGCGACCGCCTGCGTGCGCTCACCGACGAGGTACAGCGTAACGAACTGTTGCTGCGCAAGACCCAGGCGCGCGAGGTCGAGCTGCTGCGCGCGCATTCGCTGGGTGAACTGTTCGATCGCATCGTGTCCGGGCTGCGCGACGCCTACGGCCTGGATTTCGTCACGCTGTCGCTGTTCGATCCGCAGCACGAGCTGCGCCACCTGTCGGGCATCGAGACTCTCTCCAGCGCCGTCATCGAGGAAGTACGCTTCATCGATTCGGTTTCGCCGCTGGCGCCGCGCCTGGCGCAGTTCGATCGCCCGTGGCTGGGGCCATTCAACCCGGCGGATCACGAGCTGCTGGTGTCGCCCGCCCTGGCGCGCGGCAGCATCGCGCTGATTCCGCTGCCGCGCGACAATCGCGCCATTGGGGTGATCGCATTTGCCAGCCGCGATCCGCAGCGTTTCACGCACGATCTGGCCGCGGATTTTCTCGCGCATCTCGGCGTCATCGTCGCGATCAGCCTTGAGAATGCCGTCAATCGCGCCCGCCTGCTGCGCAGTGGCGTCACCGACTTCCTGACCGGCTGGCACAACCGGCGTTACTTTCACAACCGGTTGCGCGAGGAACTGGCGCGCGCCGAACGCACCGGCAAGGCCCTGGCCTGCCTGATGATCGACATAGACCATTTCAAGGAAATCAACGATCGCTTCGGCCACCTGGCGGGTGACGAAGCACTCAAGGAAGTCGCGCGGCGCGCCGAGGCGGAAATTCGCGCCGGCGACACCGGGGCGCGTTTCGGCGGCGATGAGTTCGCAATCCTGCTGGCAGGCGCCGAGTCGGTACACGCGCTGAAGCTCGCCGAGCGCATCCACCAGGGCGTGGGCTCGGCGCCGATTCGCGTCCACGGTGGTGCACACGTGACAGTCACCTTGTCGATCGGGCTCGCCACGGCGAAGCCGCAGCCACGGTCACACGACTACAAGGCGCTCGCCGAACGGCTGATCGCCGAGGCAGACGCGGCCCTTTACCGCGCCAAGAGCGCGGGGCGTAACCGCGTCGAGGTATCCGCGCACGTCATCGCGTGAAAATGGGGACAGCGACATCCCTAATTTCCCCCGCAGGAGCAAATGGGGACAGGCCTGCCTTGAGGCCTGTCCCCAT
>DASTQG010000060.1:0-3135 GCA_035761885.1 Steroidobacteraceae bacterium
CGATCCTCTGTCGGTCATCGATATCCAGCGCATCATCCGGCACCTGAGCGGTCGCGGCATCGGGGTGCTCATCACCGATCACAACGTCCGGGAAACATTGGGAATTTGCGGCCGTGCGTATATTGTCAACCAGGGGACGGTGATTGCATCGGGTTCAGCGGAACAGATCCTTGCCAACCCGCAGGTCCGTGAGGTGTACTTGGGGCAGGATTTCAGACTCTGAAGCCACCGCCCCAGAGGCGGTCACACCCATCGAAAACATCGGCCAATGTTGAAAGCGACGCTGCAGCTCAGGCTGGGTCAGCAACTCACGATGACCCCGCAGCTCCAGCAGGCCATCCGGCTTCTGCAGCTTCCGGCGCTCGACCTCCAGCAACACATCCGCGAGGCGCTCGAGAGCAACGTGATGCTCGAGTCCCTCGACGACTCGACCGAGGCCACCGGCACGTTCGAATCTCTCAACGCCGATCCCGCGGCCGCCGCGCCGCAGCGTGTCGGCGACAACACCGAAGAGGCGCCGCACGAGCCGGCCGCCGAGCCGGAACACGCGGAAGTGGAGATCGCGGACGACGCCTGGTCCGAGCAATCCACGGGTCCCTCGGAAACCCCGTGGAGCGGGGATGGCGACCGCACCCAGGAATTCTCCGATCAGCGCGGCCAGACACTGCAGGACCACCTGGTGTGGCAGATGGAGCTCGCGCGCTTCGATCCACGGGACCTCGCGGTGGCGCGCGCCGTCATCGACGCGATCGACGACGACGGGTACCTGCGCGATTCACTCGAGGAAATCTGCCAGAGCCTGCTGCCCGAGCTCAGCGTCGAGATCGCCGACGTCGAGCGCGTGCTGGCGCAGGTACAGAACCTGGATCCGCCGGGTGTGGGCGCGCGCTCGATCGGCGAGTGCATTGCGCTGCAGCTGCGCCAGCTCGATCCGCAGACCAGCGGGCTCGAGCTCGCTCTGAAGCTCGCGGAAGGTCACCTCGATGCTGTCGCGGAGCAGCAGTTCACGCTTCTCAAGCGCACGCTGCGCGTCAGCGACGAGGAGCTCGAGAACGCGCTGGTCCTGCTGCGCTCGTGCCATCCCAGGCCGGGTTCGGTCATTCACTCCTCCACCGCCGAGTACGTGGTCCCGGACGTGTTCGTGCGCCGCACCGATTCAGGCTGGTCGGTGGAGATCAACCCGGCCACCCTGCCGCGCATTCGCGTCAACCAGAGCTATGCCGGCATGCTCGGGCGTTCCTCGGACCATGCGAACCTGCGCGCGCAGTTGCAGGAGGCCCGCTGGTTGCTGCGCAGCCTCGAGATCCGCAACGACACGCTGCTCAAGGTGGCGCGCTGCATCGTGCAGCGCCAGGCCGCCTTCTTCGAGCACGGCGACGAGGCGATGCAGCCCATGATCCTGCGCGACGTCGCCGAGAGCGTGGAGATGCACGAGTCGACCATCTCGCGCGTGACCACCGCCAAGTACATGCATACCCCGCGGGGGGTATACGAATTCCGGCACTTTTTCTCCAGCCAGGTCGCGGGCAGCGACGGGACGGGCACCTCGTCCACCGCCATCCGCGCCAAGATCCGCAAGCTCATCTCACAGGAGGACCCGTCCAGCCCATTGAGTGACAGCAAGATCGCCGACATCCTGTCCCAGGAGGGCATCCCAGTGGCGCGTCGCACGGTCGCGAAATATCGCGAGGCGATGCAGCTTGCGCCTTCGAACGAGCGCAAGCGCGCCACGGCCCGCTAGTTCCATCGCCTGCAAGGAGAGGCTCATGCAGCTAAACCTCACCGGTCATCACGTGGACATCACCCCCGCACTGCGCGGTTACGTCGTGAAGAAGCTCGAACGCGTATCGCGCCACTTCGATTACCTCATCGACGTGCATTGCATCCTGACCGTCGAAAAGCTGCGCCAGAAGGCCGAGGCGACGTTGCAGGTGCGCGGGCGGCGGATCTACGCCGACGCGGTGGACGAGGACATGTATGCGGCGATCGATGCGCTGGCGGACAAGCTCGATCGCAGCGTGAAGAAGCACAAGGAGAAGGTGACCGACCATCACGCCGCCGAGGCGCAGAAGGTCCCGCTCTCCTGAGCCAGGGCGCGCGGCCGGCCGCGCGCATCGCGTCACAAACGGCGCCGTGCATTCCGCCGGCGCCGTTTTTTCATCTATGATGCCCTGGTTTCCGCGGCATTCACCATGCGCCTCCTCATCGTCAGTGGCCTGTCCGGTTCCGGCAAGAGCGTTGCCCTGCACATGCTCGAGGACCTGGATTTCTACTGCATCGACAACATCCCCGCGGCGCTCCTCAAGCCTTTCATCTCGCACACCGTGCGCACCCCCGAGCCGGCCTATGCGCGCATCGCGGTGGGCCTGGATGCGCGCAACCGCCCGGCCGAAATCGCCACGGTGCCGATGCTGGTGCAGGAGCTGCGCCGCAGCGGCATCGCCTGCGAGGTGCTGTTCCTGCATGCCGACGACGATGCGCTCCTGAATCGTTACGGTGAAACGCGCCGCAAGCACCCGCTCGCGGGCGAGGGCATGAGCCTGCGCGAGGCCATCGACGCCGAGCGGCGGTTGCTCGAGCCGATCACGGACGCGGCGGACCTGGTGATCGACACCACGCGCATGAGCGTGCACGAGCTGCGCGAGCTGATCCGCAAGCGCGTCGAGCAGCGCAGCGAGGGCAAGCTCTCGGTCATGTTCGAGTCCTTCGGCTTCAAGCACGGCATTCCGGGCGACGCCGATTTCGTGTTCGACGCGCGCACCCTCCCCAATCCCTACTGGGAGCCCGCGCTGCGCAAGCTCACCGGCCGTGATGCGGAAGTGGTGCGTTTCCTGGAGAACCACCCCGAGGTCGGCCGGCTGATCGAGGAGATCGCCGCGTTCGTGGATCGGCGCATTCCGGACTACCAGCGCAACAATCGCAGTTATCTCACCGTCGCCATCGGCTGCACCGGCGGCCAGCACCGCTCCGTCTACATCGCCGACCGGCTCGCGGAACGCTTCGGCCAGAAGTACGCGCACGTGATCGCGCGCCACAACGCGCTGCCCGACAGCCTGAGCGCCCCGGGTCCGGAGGCGCGCCAGGCCTAGGTACCGGACATTGCAATATTGCAATGTCCGGTACCTAGGCCTGGCG
>DASTQG010000061.1:0-9330 GCA_035761885.1 Steroidobacteraceae bacterium
TATCCTTCGGAGCACGAAATGCGCGCCCCGATCATCCGCATCGACCGCGAGCAATGGCTGCACGAGCAACTGTTCCCGCAGGCCGCGCCGCAGCCCGCGGCGCACTGAGCGCAGGGCCAACAGGCGGGCGCATCGCGGAATCTTGCGGGAGGTCCGTCAGAAGTTAATGAAAAACTTGGACTTTTCAACGCGGACCCTGTAGAGTCCGCGCCCGTCGAACCCGGCAGCTCGCGGTCAAGCGCTGCCTTTCGCTCGCAGTCCGTCCTTTCGCGACTTCGAAATCAAACAAAACCCTCGCCGTTGACCGACACGCACTGCCCGCCCAGGCGGCTGGCGCGTGCCGCGAGCTCACTTTCAGGAAACAGTTTCCACATGTCATTTGCCGATCTCGGGCTCAAGCCCGCGTTGCTGCGTGCCGTTGCCGACAAGGGCTACGACACGCCGACTCCCATTCAGCTTCAGGCCATTCCCGCGGTGCTCGCGGGCCGTGATGTTCTCGCCGGTGCCCAGACGGGCACGGGCAAGACCGCGGGCTTCGTCCTGCCCATCCTTCAGCGCCTCGATGGTGCGTCGGCGAAAGCCCCGCGCGCCCTGATCCTGGCGCCGACGCGCGAGCTCGCCGCCCAGGTGGCCGAGAGCGCGCGCACCTACGGCCGCCATCTCAACGTCAAGACGTTCGTAGTCTTCGGCGGCGTCAACATCAATCCGCAGATCAGCACGCTGCGCGCCGGTTGCGACGTCCTCGTCGCCACGCCGGGCCGCCTGCTCGACCTCGCACAGCAACGCGCCGTCGACCTGTCGCACGTGCAGGTGCTCGTGCTCGACGAGGCGGACCGCATGCTCGACATGGGCTTCATCCACGACATCCGTCGCATCATCAAGCTGCTGCCGCAGCAGCGCCAGAACCTCATGTTCTCGGCGACCTACTCCGAGGATATCCGTCAGCTCGCGAGCCGCATCCTGCGCGATCCGCAGGCCATCGACGTCGCGCCGCGCAACGCGCCCATCGAGCTGGTGGAGCAGCATGCCTACGCGGTCGCGAAGGACCTCAAGCGCCACCTGCTGGTGCATCTCATCAAGGAAAACAATTGGCACCAGGTGCTGGTGTTCGCGCGCACCAAGCACGGCGCCAACCGCCTGACGCAGCAGCTCGAGCGCGCCGGTATCCAGGCCGCGGCGATTCACGGCAACAAGAGCCAGGCGGCGCGCGTGCGCGCATTGCAGGACTTCAAGTCGGGGGAAGTCACCGTGCTGGTGGCGACGGAAGTCGCCGCGCGCGGGCTCGACATCAAGGAACTGCCGCTGGTCGTGAACTACGAGCTGCCGAACGTTCCCGAGGACTACGTGCATCGCATCGGCCGCACGGGCCGTGCCGGCTTGGAGGGCAACGCGATCTCGCTCGTGTCGCCGGACGAGCGCGACTACCTGCGCGGCATCGAGAGGCTGCTCAAGCGCTCCCTGCCGCTGGACAAGGCGCCGCAGTTCGAGATCGTGAAGGACACGCCTCACCAGGAGGCGCGCGATTCGCAGCGCACGCACCAGCACGAGGCTCCGCGACATTCGCAAGGGCGGCGTCGCGGCGGTTACTCGTCGCACCAGGGCAGCGGTCGGGACAGTCGCCGCGATGGCGGCTCGCCCGGCGGGCAGCGTTCGCAGGGTGGTAACGGCCAGCGTTCGCATGGCGGCGGCCAGCGCTCGCATGGCGGTGGCGGGCACCGCAGCGTGCAGACGTTCGCGCCGCGCCGCGGTCGCTTCGGCTGAGAATCCGGCGCGCGCCGCGGGTCAGTCCGCGGCGCGCGTCGTGAACAGGTTCAGTTCCTTTTCCTCGCCCGGGGGCACGACCCTGCCCTGCAGCGAGAAGCCGACCTTGTGCAGCAAGCGCGTCGAGGCGTGGTTGTCCTGGTTCGCAATCGCGAGGATGCGCCGCATGCCGAGCGCGCGCCCGTGGTCAATCACCGTTGCAGCCGCTTCCTGCGCATATCCCTGGCCGGTGTGTCGCGGCAGGAACGCGAACCCTATGTCCGGATCCTCGAGGTAGTCGCGTTTGAGCAGGCCGCACATCCCCAGCGGCTCGCCGCTCGCCCGCAGCTCGACGAGATAGAGCCCGAAGCCCAGGCGCGTGTAGCTTTCCACCGCTCCCTTGATGTATCCGCGCGCATCCTCGAGCGAATGCACGTTGCGGTCGCCGATGAACCGCAGCCACGCCGGATCGTTGACCAGCTCGAAGATGAAGGGCGCGTCTTCGGGGGTGAGGTGCCGTATGCGCAGGCGGCTCGTTTCCGCGATGACCGCCGGCCGCCGGGTCCAGGCGTCGCGATCCATCGTGTACACCACCATGTCGCTGGAGCCGTAGACCTCGACGGGACCGTCGAAGGCGAAGCCGAGCTGTTCGATCACGCGGCGCGATGCGGCATTGGGTGCGTCCGCAACGGCGTGAATTCGCGCCAGCGGCAGCCGTGCAAAAGCGTCGTTCACCACCGCGCGCGCGGCTTCGGTTGCAAGCCCCTTTCCCTGCCAGCGCGAGCCGAGCATGTACTGCACTTCCGGGCCGAGCCCGGGATCGGAGAGCGCGGGCGTGGTGATGCCGCACCAGCCGAGGAGTTGCTCCGGTTCCGCATCGAGCGATGGCGCGGGCCACAAGCCCCAGGCCACGTAGCCGAGGGCGGTTCCCGCGGCGAAGTGATCAAAGAAATCACGCTTCGCGCGCGCGCGCCGCGCCTCCGTGTCATCGAGATCGCGATACGCGTGATAGAAGCGCATCACCGCCGGGTCGGCGACCAGGCTCGTGTAGAACGCGTCGAAGTCGCCGGCGCGCAGCTGCCGCAGTCGCAGCCTCGGCGTTCGGAGTGTGCGCTCGTCCGTCACAGGCCGCCTCGCACGGCGTAGAGCGCGAGCAGCAGAGCCGCCGGGGCGGCGATGGGGCGCATCATGTGCGCTTCAAGGCGGCGCGCCTCTCCAGGCTTTCCTTCGGCCACATTTCCGAAGCTTTGTAGTACTCCGGCACGGCGCGAGCACCAGCGGGCAGCACGACCCACGGCTGCTTCGTCGAGGCGTAGATGTGGATGTCCGGCGGGAATCGGCCGGGGTGGTCCAGCGTGCCCACGCGCACGAAATGCACGGCATCCCCGGCCCCGGCATAGTTACTCCAGACAGCCACGAAGCATTTCGGGCAGCGCGAGATCTTCTGGCCCTTGCCGCTCGCGGACGGCGTGAGCACGCGCTGCACTTCGCCGCTGAGGAGCTGCACGCGGTCGGCCTCGATCATCGCGTTCAGCGCGAAGGCAGTGCCCGTTTCGCGCTGGCACCAGGTGCAGTGACAGCAATGCACGAACAGAGGCCCGCTCGTCATCCGATAGCGCACGAAGCGACAGGTGCAGCCTCCTTCGAACGTGTCCGCGTGTTCTCCCCCGGTGCTCATCGCGCTTCCTCCCTCAGCTGTCGCTGCGAGCCGGGCGCGGACCGAACCGCAGCAGGGAACGTGCCTTCGCCTTCTCCGCCTCGACGGCGCGGTAGCGGGGCGGTGCGGTCGTGACGAGCTCGTCGAGGAACTTGCGCGTGACGGCCGCGATCTCGTCGACCGCCCGGTTGAACGCAGCTTCGTTGGCCTTGGAGGGCTTGGTGGAGCCGCTCAGCTTGCGCACGAACTGGAGCGAGGCATCCTTGATTTCCGCGTCCGTGGCGGGCGGCTCGAAATTGAACAGGGTCCTGATGTTGCGGCACATGAGGCGACTCGCAGGTCTCGCGAAACGAAGAGTTTACCTGCGGACCCCGCCGGAGGCTCGGGGTTCAATTTGCCAGGCCGGTCCGCGTCGTGGCGATTTCGTCGTAGCCGCGATTGAGGAACTGGACGAGACAGAAGCCGTTGCCGAACGGGTCGGACATGCGGGCCAGCTTGCCCCAGGCCGCCGTGCTCACGGAGCCCTCGAGCTGCGCGCCGGCACGCTGTGCGCGCGCGAGCGCGGCGTCCAGATCGCTCACGGTGAAATCGAGGTGAACGGGCGTCCAGTGCCGCGAATAGTAGCGCGCCTGCGGACACGCGCCGGAGGCGGCGCTGCCGGCGGGCGCCTCGATGAGAAAGATAGGCGCCGCGGCGCCGAGCAACTCCACGATGGTCGGGCCGAGGTGACGGCCGACGCGCAATCCCAATGCGTTGCAGTAGAAATCCGTGGCTTGCCCCAGGTTCTCGACGTCCACATTGACCATCACGCCGAGGCTCATCGGGCACCTCGTGCATGCACGACGCAGCGCACGCTCAAGGCGTAGGTCTTGGTCACGGGGCTGCGATAGATCGTGTCGACATCCGAACGCACATCCCGGTGCCAGGCATCCTCGGCATTGGTCTCCGATGACGTCCAGTACGCCGCGCGTTCGCCGCGACGAACGTAGCTGCCATCGGGCCTGCGGTAGCCTGAGATCGGCGCATCGAAGCCGCTATCGCCGCCTCGGCGCAAACGCGCGCCCTGTGTCCCGCGTGCGCGATCCTTCGATGCATCCTCGGGCGTCATTCCGAGCGCGACCTCCAGCGCTATCCAGTCTTCATCGCTCGGCAGTCGCGCTCCGTCGGGGCACGCCTGCCGTGCGCCCTCCCACGTGTACAGGCGGCCGTTGATATCGCAATCCGCCTGCTCGTCACCGAAGCACCAGCTGCCGGGGCCGGCAAACATTGCGTTCTGGGTCAGCCAATGCTGAGCGCCGATTCGCGCTGTGCGGTACGTGCGTCCGTCGCGAGCATCGACGAGGGCATCGCTGTCCGCAGGCGGTGCGATGGCACAAGCCGTAAGCAAACCGCACAGTGCCATGCAAGCAGTGCCGCGCGCAGCCGGTTGCCGCATCCTCAGGATCTGCCAGCCTCAGTCAGGATTCGCCATGCCCATCTGATCGATGTACGCCTGGCATGGCGGGTCGCCCTCCCTGCAATCCCAGGACAGGTGCGTCCACGCACAGCCCGATTCGCACTCGAGCTGCACGCCGGTTGGGGATGGAACCACCTTGATCTTGAACTCGGCGAGTTTCGACTGGCTGGCGGCGCTCGCGCTCAGCGCCAGCGCAAGAACGACGCAGACGGCCCATTGGCGCATGGGAATTCCTCCAGCGAGAGGATGGTATCGCCGAAGCCTACGCCCATTTCGCACCCCAGGACTACTTCCCGAACTCGGCGTCGTGCGGTGGTGCGTCGGGCAATTCGCGTTCGAGAGACTCGCGGTACTTCACGCAGCCACGGAAGAACTTCGGCCACGGCGGAACCCTGATTTCCGCGCTCATGGGCTCGGGCAGCAGTCCCCACAATTGCGGGTGATGCCAGCACAGGGCGTGGCCGCTGCTGTCGCGGTGCTCGCGGATTCCCGCCCGCAGGCGCTTGACTTCGCGAATCAAGGCGTCCCGATCGAGAGCGTCGAGGTCTTCGTCCATGGCGGCACTCCTTTGCTTCGGTTCACTTTGCCTCGCCGGCCATTCTGCTCGCCGCTTCCTGGGAAGTACGCACCGGAATGACCTCGAAGCGCACCAGGTCGTTCCACGCGGCGATCCAGGTGTCGAACAACCTGGGATCGTCGGTGCGCATCAGCTGAAAGCACCGCGAATAGTCGAGGTCGACCCAGCTGTCGACGTACTCGAGGCCCGCCGGCATCTGCCGGCCCTGCGTGCGGGCCCGGCGGTAGATTTCCGGCGCCGCGCCGGGATTGAAATGCTCGACGACCATGTACAGCACGCGATGCCCTCAGGTGACCTGCCCCACGTCGATCCGGTTCCCGTCAGGATCGGCGAACACGAAATCGAGCAGGCCGTACTCCTCCTCGCGAAGGGGCTTCACGATGTGCACGCCGCGGCGCACGAGGTGCGCGTAAAGGCCGGCCGCATCGTCCACCATGAGGTGCGCGACGTTCGGAATCCGGGCCTGGTGATTCTCGTCGGTGGTGAGATGAAACTCCGCCGCATCGCGCTTCAGGATCACGAAACTCACCGGGTCGCCATTCTCGAACATCTTCTCGAACCCGAGGATGTCCTGGTAGAAGCGCAGCGCGGCCACCATGTCGGTCACGGCCAGCGTGGGCGTGAATCTGCCGAAGCGCATCGCGGCGGCCTCGCTACTTTCAGCGCTTGCGGCGCGCACGGCGCTTGCGCGTAGGAGCGGGCGCCGCGGCGAGTCCTTCCGGAAACTGCACGTTGATCGCAGCGATGCGATCGGCGTAGCGATCCGCGAGCCGGCCCAGGAATGCGCTGAACAGCTGCCACTCGCCGCCGGGCTTGCGCGGGCTGATGACTTCGCAGCCGATCACTCCGTGACTGACCGACCAGTTCATCCAGCCGTGATAGGACTTGCTCACGTGCTGGATTCTCTTGCCGCGGCGGGCGGCGATGAAGGTGCGCAGTTCCTTGCTGCGCATCGCGTGCAGGAGCACGTGGTAGAGATCTGCGCCCGCTCGTTCGACGATCTGAAAGCGGATCATGGGCACCTCGCGGTTGAGGGCACCGCGCAAGGATACGCTCAGGTGCCGCGGGGTGGAAAGTTGCGAGCGGGTTTCGTGCTCAGGCGAGCAGGTTCGCGTCGCGCGCGAGCAGCCAGCGACCGTCCTGTTTCTTCAGCACGGTGAGGGTGTAGCCGCTGCGTTTTGTCTGAGCGCCGCCGTCCGGCGGAGTGGCAATCACCTCGAGGCGCGAGCGCATGAACGCCCACCCACCCGCCAGGACGATCTCCTCGATCTCGCTCCTGCCGTCGAACTTCGGCGCCTGGCCTGCGGCCTGCGCCCGCGCGCCGGCAGCGAAGTCGACCTTGCGCATGGGTGGGCGGCCCGGCGTGAGGAACACTACGTCGTCGGTCATGAGCGAGAGGACGTGGTCCACGTCGCCGACCCGGATCGCGTCCATCCAGTCGGAAACGAGCCTGCGGATCTGCTTTTCGTCACTTTCCATGTGCGCTCCTTGCGTCACTCGACGATTTCGTAGTGTCGTGCCCTGCGGTCGTAGTCGATCATCATGCGCCGCACCGTCTCCGGCACCACCGCGACTTCGGCGTCGCCGCCCGCGAACTTCTCGATCGCGCGCAGGGACTGCCAGCGCGTCACGATGAGGAATTCGACACCGTTCTCGACAGTGCGTTTCAGGATCGAGGCGTCGACGAAGCCTTCGATCGCGCCCAGTGAGGGGAAAGTCTCCGTGCGGAGATGCTCTTCGTACGCTGCTGCGGATTCGGTGCGCGCAAGGCCGCGCCATTGACGGGAGATCATGCTGCGACTTTCTGACGAACGAAAAGAACGCGGGTCATGCGTGCGTAGTGTAAGTCAGGCGATGGCGATCTCGAGACCCTCGCCCATAGCCGGCGAGGTCGCGTACTCGAAGGGATACGCATCAGGCGCGTGGCGCGGGCGAGCTCAGCGATGACCGGGTGACGCAGCGCGTGGCGCTATCCTGCGCGACCTCGCGCGAGCGGCAGCGCTTCGATCGAGGCAACGAGCGAGTCGACTTGCGCCTCTTCGAACACTCGCTCGAAGATCTCGAATCCCTTCTGCATGGCAGCAAGTGTAAGGATTACGCGTTTCCGACGATAGCGCCGCCGCAGTGCCGCATCGAAAGGACGCGACCGCCCGGCGCGGCGAAGCGTAGGATCGGCTCTCGAAAACCCGCGACGAACACGTGTACGCGATTCGGGCGAATCGCGCCGTATCACTGTCTCCAACGCAGGGAGCAGTCAAATGCAGATCACGGATATCCTTGCCCAGGTGGGCGGTCTCCAATCGATGGCGCGCGAGCTGGGTGTCAGCGAGGACGAAGCAGCCAGCGGGGCCGCGGCGCTCGCGCCGGCGATTCTCGGCGGGTTCAAGAAGCAGGCGCAGGCACAGCCCACAGGCCTCGAGAGTCTCGGCGGATTGCTGGGAAAACTCGGCGGGGGCGACCTGCTCGACGACGTGGTGTCGTCGCGCCCGACGAACGTGAGTCGCGGCAACGACGTGCTCGGCCAGATCTTCGGTTCCAAGGATGTGAGCCGCGCGGTGGCGCAGAACGCATCGGCGAAGACCGGTCTCGACCCGTCGTTGCTGAAGAAGATGCTGCCGATAGTGGCCATGCTGGTCACGGGCTACATGGCGAAGCAGCGCGGCGGTGCCGGCGCATCGGCAGGCGGCCTGGGTGGATTGTTGGGCGGGTTGCTCGGTGGCCAGTCGGACGACGGCAGGCCAGGCGGCGCTGGTCTCGCGTCGATGCTCGACACGAATCGCGACGGCAATCCGCTGGATGACATCATGCGGCTGGCGGGGACGCGGATGCGTTGATCCAACGCTCCGCGAGCACGGCGCACGCGGGAGCCTGACTTCCGCGTGCGCTGGGCACTCCGCACGCGCGACCGCATTGCGGGTCGTCCGTGTCGTAGGCGATAGTTCCCCACCTCCGATCGGTGGGAGACACATCGTGCATTCAGCCGCACCGCGCCTCGCGGTCCTGTTCAGCCTGCTTGCCTGTGCTTCGCTTGCAGCCGCGGAGCCCTATCTACCGCCGAAGAACGTTGCCGACTGGGCGCGCGTTGCGCCGGGCGCCGCCGGGTTCGACCCCGCGCAGTTGCAAGCTGCGATCGCGTTCGCGCAGGCGCACGAGAATCCCGCGCCTCGTGACCTCGCACTCGCGGGCGCGCTCGAGCGCGCGCACGAACCGTACGACGCGATCATCGGACCGATGCAGGAGCGCGGCGGGCCCGCGGGGCTGATCCTGCGTGGCGGGCGCGTGGTCGCGCAGTGGGGCGATGTCGATCGCGTCGATATGACCTTCAGTCTCACCAAGAGCTTTCTGTCGACCGTCGTCGGACTCGCGGTCGATCGCGGCAAGATCAAGGACGTGAACGAACGCGTCGCGCCGATACTGCCGGAGCACTTCAAGGACGAGCACAACGGCGCGATCACGTGGGATCACCTGTTGCGCCAGACGAGCAACTGGCGCGGCACCCTCTGGGACAAGCCCGACTGGGCGGATCGGCCGATGGGCAAAGAACCCCTCAAGTGGCCGACGCTGCCGGTGCCGGCGCCGGGCGCCAGTTGGAAGTACAACGATGTGCGCGTGAATCTCCTCGCGCTCGCCGCGCTGCACGTCTGGCGCGAGCCCCTGCCGGATGTGTTGAAGCGCGAGGTGATGGATCCGATCGGCGCGAGCGACACGTGGCGCTGGCACGGTTACGACAACTCGTGGGTCGAGCTCGATGGCAAACGCATGCAGTCAGTGAGTGGAGGAGGGCACTGGGGTGGCGGCATGTTCATCAGCGCCTGGGACCAGGCGCGCTTCGGCCTGCTGTTGCAGCGTCGCGGTGAATGGGGAAAGCGCCGCATCTACTCGGAAACGTGGCACCGATAC
>DASTQG010000062.1:0-9121 GCA_035761885.1 Steroidobacteraceae bacterium
GCCGATTCTCAAGTACCTGCGCGAAGTCGTGCACGAAGCCGCTCCCGAGATCCGCGAGACGATGAAATGGAGCAGCCCGCACTTCGTCGGCAACGGCATGATCTGCGGCATGGCTGCGTTCAAGCAGCACTGCGCGTTCGGCTTCTGGAACGGCAAGCACGTGTTCTCGGGCGAGACGGGCAAGGAAGAAGAGGCGATGGGCCATTTCGGCCGGATCACGAAAATCGCGGACCTGCCCGCGAAGAGCGCGATCAAGAAGTACGTGCGCAAGGCGGTCGAGCTCGACGCCGCGGGTGTGAAGCGCGAGGCCTCGAAACGCCCGCCGGCGAGCGCGGTGAAACCGCCGCCCGACCTGGTCGCGGCATTGAAACGCAATGCACGCGCGAAGAAGACGTTCGATGCGTTCGCACCGTCGGCGCGGCGCGAATACGTGGATTGGATCACCGAGGCCAAGCGCAAGGAAACGCGCGCACAACGCGTTGCGCAGGCGGTCGAGTGGATGGCCGAGGGCAAGAAGCGTCACTGGAAGTATCAGCCCAGCCGCGCCTAGTTCAGCCGCGCTCTTCGATACCGCAAATAACGCAAACCCGGCACCACGCCGGTCCGGCATGCGCCCGGTCGTCCACTGAAAGTGTCCGCTGAGTGTCCGGTGTCCGGCCGTGGACGCCGGCCGCGGAGGCCTTTCGGGCGCCGCGTGAGCAATAAACTACATTAAATCAATGCCTTGAGCGTGCAGGCGCTCGCTGGCACACCCCGTGCAATCCCTGAAGCGACGGTGAAAACCGGACGCTACCAGACTCAACACGAGGAACACGCCATGACGCACACGAACAGGATTTCCCGGGCCCGCCGCGCCCTCCAGGTCGCGTCGCTCTTCCTCGCCGCCGCGCCGGTCGCCTTCGCCGCGCAGCCCTCCGCTCCCTTGATGGGACAGATGGTGGTGAGCGCCCGCGCGCTTCCGACCATCGCCGACCTCGGCTCCATGACGGTCACCGCGACGCCGTTCGTGACCTACGTGAGCCTCGGCGAGATGACGGTGACCGCGCAGCGCGATGTGCTGGTCGCGGACCTGGGCGCCATGACGGTCAACGCGCAGCGCGAGCTGCTCGTCGCGCGCACCGGCGGCGTGGCTTCAAACCGTAACGCGTTCTGACGCACTCCAAGGTTCGCCCAGTCCAAGGACTGCAATGAGCAAGCAACGCAAGATGACGGTCCTCGGCGCGATCCTCGCCGCAGCCCTGCTCGGGCAGGCGACGGCTCGCGCCTCGACCGCCGGAATGTTCGGCGTGCGCGCCACCTTCGAGCCCACGCACGTGGTGTTCGAGATGCGCCTCGCCGCGCTGTGCGTGCGCTTGCAAGCCGAGATTCCCGCGTTCATCGTGGCCAGTGCGCGCATGCTCGCCTGCGAGCAGTGCGCCCGCGCACCCAGCGCCCGGAGCTGGTCATGAAGGGAGCGTCCATCTTGAAGCTGCGCATCGGCGAGCCTCAGTCCCATGGCATTCGCGACACGTCCGCGCAGGACGTCGCGATCGATCCCGCGCCGGCACGGCGGCGAAAACTGCGCATTGCTTTAGGTGCGGGCGGCGCGGTTCTCGCCCTCCTCCTCCTCGCCGTGCCGGCCATCTCTCGCTGGATGAACGCCGAGATCAGTGTCGCCGCCGAAAGCGTGCGCACCGCGAAAGTGGTGCGCGGCCAGTTCACGCGCGACATCTCGGCGCAGGGCACGGTGGTCGCGGCGGTGAGTCCCGCGATCTTCTCTCCGGCGCCGGGCACGGTCACGTATCAGGTGCAGGCTGGCGACACCGTCAAGAAGGGGCAGGTGCTCGGCGTCGTCGACAGCCCGCAGCTCAGGAACGAATACGAGCGCGAGAGTTCTTCGCTCCAGAGTCTGGAAATCGGTCTGCAGCGCTCCAGCATCGAGACGCGCCGCAAGCTGCTCACGAACCAGCAGACCAGCGACACCGCCGGCGTTGCGATCAAGGCCGCGGAGCGTGAGCTCAAGCGCGCCGAGGAAGCGTGGAAGACCAAGGCGATCAGCCAGCGCGACTGGGAAAAGGCGCACGACGATCTCACCACCGCGCGCCTCACGCACGAACATGCGATCGAGAACGCCGCGCTGGAGAAAGAGAGCCTGGAGTTCGAGCTGCGCACCGGCCGCTTGGAGCGCGATCGGCAGCGCCTGCTCGTCCAGGATCTCAAGCGCCGCGTGGACGAGCTGACATTCCGCTCGCCCGTGGACGGAATGGTCGGCACCCTCGCTGTGAACCAGAAGGGCACCGTCACCGAGAACGGCTCGCTGCTCACCGTCGTGGATCTCTCCGCCTTCGAGATCGAGTTCCAGATGCCCGAGTCCTATGCCGATGACATCAACATCGGCATGAGCGCGGACGCCGTGTACGGCGGCAAGACCTATACCGCGAAGGTCACCTCGATCTCCCCGGAAGTGCGCCAGAACCAGGTGACCGGCCGCATGCGCTTCGACGGCGAAGTGCCGCCCGGCCTGCGCCAGAACCAGCGCGTCTCCACGCGCATCGTGCTCGAGTCCCGGCCCAACGTGCTCAAGGTGCAGCGCGGGCGCTGGGTGGATTCCGGCGCGGGGCGCGTTGCCTACGTGATCGAGGACGGCCTCGCGCGCCGCACGCCGGTCTCGCTCGGCGGCACCAGCATCGCCGAGATCGAGATCGCCTCCGGCCTGAAGGAAGGCGACGAGATCATCGTTTCCTCGACCGACAGTTTCGAAAACGCCCAGGTCGTGCGCCTGGTCGACTGACCTTACCTCAATAGAAGGAACCGCCATGCTCGAAATGCAGCACATCAGCAAGGTCTATCGCACCGAGCTCATCGAGACGCACGCCCTGCGCGACTTCAACCTGAAAGTCGACGAAGGCGAGTTCGTTGCCGTGACCGGGCCTTCGGGATCCGGCAAGACCACCTTTCTGAACATCGCGGGGCTGCTGGAGACTTTCAACAGCGGCACCTACAAGCTCGACGGCGAGAGCGTGAACGAGCTGTCGGACGATGCGCGCTCGCGCATCCGCAACCAGAAGATCGGTTTCATCTTCCAGAGCTTCAACCTGATCCCGGACCTGGACCTGTACGACAACGTGGACGTGCCGCTGCGCTATCGCGGCTTCGCTGCCAGCGAGCGCAAGCGCCGCATCAATCAGTCGCTCGAGCTCGTGGGCCTCGCTTCGCGCATGAAGCACGTGCCGGCGCAGCTCTCCGGTGGCCAGCAGCAACGCGTTGCCATCGCCCGTGCGCTCGCGGGTGAGCCGCGCTTCCTGCTCGCCGACGAGCCGACCGGCAACCTCGATTCGCTCATGGCGCGCCAGGTGCTGGACCTCCTGGAAGAGATCAATCGCGGCGGCACCACGGTGATCATGGTGACGCACGATGCAGAGCTCGCGCGTCGCGCGCACCGCAACGTGCAGGTGATGGACGGCAAGGTCTCGGACCTGAGCCCATACGAGCCGCGTCCCCTCAACGAAGGCGCAATGGCGGCCGCGCGAGCCTGAAGGAGAGTCGCATGTTCGGCTATCACCTGAGGCTCGGACTCAAGAGCCTGAAGCGCAACCCGGTGCTCACCGCGCTGATGATCGGCGCGATCGGGCTGGGCGTAGGCGTCTGTCTGACCACGCTCAACGTCTATCACCTCGTCTCCGGCAATCCCATCGCAGCGCGCAACGACGTGCTGTACGCCGTGCAGCTGGACAACTGGGATCCGCAGGATCCGTGGGACGACGACAATGCGCAGATGCCGCCCACGGAAGTCACGCATCGCGAGGCCATGGCCATCCTCGCGTCGGATATTCCCGATCGCAAGGTCGTGATGCACAAGGGCGCGTTCGTGCTCGCGCCTGGCGATGAGAACAGCGAAGTGAAGCCCTATATCGTCGAGCTGCGCCTCACGACCGGCGATTTCTTCCCGATGTTCGCCACGCCCTTCAAGTACGGCAGCGGCTGGGATCGCGCCGCGGACGCGAGCGCGGAAGCGGTGATCGTGCTCAGCAAGAAGTCCAACGACACGGTGTTTGGCGGCGAGGACAGTGTCGGCAAGATGGTCAAGCTCGACGATCGCGAATACCGGGTGGTGGGCGTGCTCGACGAATGGCGGCCCGTGCCGAAATTCTACGACCTGAACAACGGCAGTTTCGACGAAATCGAGGAGGGGTTCATTCCCTTCAGCCGCAGCGAGATGCTCGAGGTGACGAGCGCTGGCAACACGAACTGCTGGAAGCCCGAGCCCATCAACTCCTATCGCGAGTTCCTCAACAGTGAATGCGTGTGGATCCAGGCGTGGGTCGAGCTGGGCAGCGCCGACAAGGTTGCGGCGTTCCAGTCCTTCCTCGACGGCTACGTCACCGAGCAGAAGAAGACCGGGCGGTTTCAGCGGCCGATGAACAACAAGCTGAACCGTCCCGACCAGTGGCTCGAAGCGAACGAGGTGGTCGCGGACGACAACCGCGTGCTGCTCGGCATTTCCTTCATGTTCCTCGCGGTGTGCCTGCTCAACACGGTAGGCCTGCTGCTCGCGAAGTTCTCGGGCGCGGCGGCGCGCGTGAGCCTGCACCGCGCGCTCGGCGCGAGCCGCTCGATGATCTTCCGCCAGCACCTGATCGAGGTGTCGATCATCGGTATCGCCGGCGGACTGCTGGGCCTGCTGCTCGGTTATCTCGGCCTGCTCTCGCTGCGCCAGCTCTACAACGGCTACGACGACCTCACGCGGCTGAACTGGGACGTGGGTTTCATGGCCATGGGTATTGCGCTGCTCGCGGGTATCGTCGCCGGGCTGTATCCGACCTGGCGCATCATGCGGCTGCAGCCGGCGCCGTACCTCAAGACTCAGTAGGAGCAAGACCATGGAAATCCGCCCCATCCTGAGCGCCATGCTCCGCAACAAGACCGGCGTCATTCTCGTGGCGCTGCAGATCGCCATCACGCTCGCGGTGGTGACGAACGCGGTCTTCATCATCAACCAGCGGCTGGAGAAGATCGGCCGCCCGTCGGGCATGGACACCGACAACCTGATCTTCGTGCAGAGTTTCGGCTACTCGCCCGGCTACAACCACCAGGTCACCATTCGCGAAGACCTGGACACCCTGCGTGCGATGAACGGTGTGATCGCCGCGACTCCGATCAACGGGGTGCCGCTGAGCGGCGGCGGCAGCGCAACCACCTACAGCATCGGCCCGGAGGAGTCGCATCCGGACGAGGCTGGCAACTACTACGAGGTGGACGAGCAGGGACTCGACGCGCTCGGTGTGAAACTGGTCGCGGGGCGCAACTTCACGCCCGACATCATCGACTATGCCACGGGCCCTTCATCGAAGATGGTGCCCGAGATCATCATGACGCGCGCCATGGCGAAGAAGATGTACGGCACGGAGGATGTCGTCGGCAAGCGCGCTTACGACAACCTCGGGCAGAGCGCGGTGATCGTCGGCGTGATCGACCAGATGCTCGGGGCGTGGGTGAACTGGGACAAGCTCCCGCAAGTGGTCTTCCATCCCTACGTGGGCTACGGCCCGCTGATCCGCTACGCGGTGCGCGTCGAGCCCGGCCAGCGCCAGGCGCTCATCAAGGAGATCGAGACGAAACTCGGGGAGTCCAACACCACCCGCGTCATCAGCTGGGTACGGCCGCACGATTACGACATCGAGCGCAGCTACAAGGCAGACACGCGCATGGCCGTGTTCCTGGGCTCGCTTATCGTACTGCTGGTGACGATGACGGCGCTCGGCATCGTGGGCCTGGCGAGCTTCAGCGTGAACGCGCGCGTGAAGCAGATCGGCACTCGCCGCGCCGTGGGTGCGCGCCGTGTCGACATCCTGCGTTATTTCATGGTGGAGAACTGGCTGCTGACCACCGGCGGTGTGGTGGTGGGCGCGATCCTGTCCTTCGCGCTGAGCTTCTGGCTCAGCAACCAGTTCGAGCTGCCCAAGCTGAACCCCGCCTACGTGGGCATCGGGGTGCTCGCGATGTGGGTCGTGGGCCAGCTCGCGGTCCTGGTCCCGGCGCAGCGCGCCGCCTCGATCCCGCCGGCCATCGCCACCCGGACGGTGTAATAATCCGGTGCCGGGTTTGCGGTATTTGCGGTATTGGCAGGGGCGCCAATACCGCAAATACCGCAAACCCGGCACCGAGCAACCCTTTTCGTCCCTGGCGCATCTCAAGGAGCATTCGTGATCACTGACGCGATCCGGTGCACTTCAAGGGATGTAGCCTGTTTTCGAGCCGGTCCGGCGGATCCGACGCGAGTCGGCTCGGCCTGCGCCGCGCGCGTCCCATGCCCAACGTCCTGCTGATCGACGACAACGCCGCCATCCGCACCGCCCTGGAGATCCTGCTCTCGCTCCAGGGACTGTCGGTGCGCCAGGCCGCAATGCCCGAAGAGGGGCTGAGCATGCTGGCCTCGGAGGACATCGACCTGGTGATCCAGGACATGAACTTCCGGCGCGAGGCGACCACGGGCGAGGAGGGCGTCGAGCTGTTCCATCGCATCCGTGCGCGCCACCCGGACGTGCCGATCATCCTGCTCACTGCCTGGACTCACCTGGAGACCGCGGTCGACCTCGTGAAGGCCGGCGCCGCGGACTACCTCGCCAAGCCCTGGGACGACGCGCGCCTGCTCACCACCGTGCGCAATCTCCTGCAATTGCGCTCGGTGACGTTGCAGAACCAGCAACTGAGCCGCAGCCGGCGCAGCGTGCGCGAGGCGCTGGCGCGCAAGTTCGACCTGCGCGGCATCGTCTACGACAGCGACGCGATGCACGAGATGCTGGTCACCGCGACACAGGTCGCGCCTGCGGACGTGCCGGTGCTGATCACCGGCCCGAACGGTGCGGGCAAGGAAGTGCTCGCGGACATCATTCACGCGAATTCCGGCGTCGCGGACGGCCCCTACGTGAAAGTGAACGTGGGTGCGCTGCCCTCGGAACTCATGGAGAGCGAGCTGTTCGGGGCGGAAGCCGGCGCGTACACGGGTGCGGGCAAGGCACGCCAGGGCCGCTTCGAGGCGGCCGATGGCGGCACGCTGTTCCTCGACGAGATCGGCAATCTTTCGCTCACCGGGCAGGCGAAGCTCCTGCGCGTGCTGCAGACCGGTGAGTTCGAGCGCTTGGGATCGAGCGTCACGCGCAAGGTGCGCGTGCGCGTGCTCTCGGCGACGAACGCCGACCTGCGCGCGGCGATCCGCAGCGGCGCGTTTCGCGAGGACCTCTTCTACCGGCTGAACGTGATCGAGTTGCGCGTGCCGCCGCTCGGCGCCCGGCCCGAGGATGTCGTGCCGCTGGCGCGGCACTTCCTGGAGCCCGGTTTCGTGCTCGACGACGGCGCGGAGAAGGCACTGCGCGCGTATACCAGGCCGGGCAACACGCGCGAGCTCAAGAACGCGATCCGGCGCGCGTGCCTGCTCGCCACCGACAACACGATCCGCGCCGCGACGCTGGGCCTGCCCGCGGTCGCGCCGACAGCCGATGCACGCACCCACGAGCACGAGCCCGATCGCAGCGAGATCGAGCACGCGCTGGAAGGCGCCAATGGCGTGATCGCGCAGGCCGCACGCGCGCTCGGCCTGAGCCGCCAGGCGCTGTACCGGCGCATGGAAAAGCTGGGCATCAAGGAACGCACGCCGGCGGTCGCAACGCCCCGCTAGAAAAGGGGACATTCACATTTTCCGTGGGTACCCACGGAAAATGTGAATGTCCCCTTTTCTGCTATCTTCGCCGCCCATCGCTCACCGCGAAGCTGCAGGAGCCCGCACTGGCCCGTTTCTCCCTCGAAGGCAAGCTCGCGCTGTTCTGCGCCGCGCTCGTCGCGGGCGCCGCCGCCATCGTTGGCCTGTTCGTCTGGCTGCTCGACGACCTGCGCATCGGAATCGCGGTCGCGCTGCTCCTGCTCCTGCCGACTGCCGCGCTGCTCAGCCGCCGCTTCGCGCGGCGCATGCGCCAGACGCTGCAGGCGCTCAGCGACGGCATCAGCAGCCTGAAGGACAACGACTTCAGCGTGAGCATCGCGCACAGCCACGATGACGAGCTCGGCGAGCTGATCAAAGCGTACAACGGACTGGGCACCACGCTGCGCGACGAGCGCCAGGACCTCCTGCAACGCGAGTTGCTGCTCGATACGGTGATCCAGAGCACCCCGCTCGCGCTGCTGCTCACCGACGAGGCGGGCCACGTCATGTACAGCAACCTCGCGGCCCGCGCGATGTTCTCGGGCGGCAAGAAACCCGAGGGACTGAAGCTCGGAACGCTCCTTGCCGCGATGCCCGGACCGATGAGGGAAGCGTTCGCGGCGGGTCGCGACGCTCTCTTCAGCGTGGACGTGGGCGCGGAACCGGAGATCTTCCACCTCACCACGCGCGGCTTTCGCCTGAACACGCGCCCGCACCAGCTCTACCTGCTGAAGCAACTCACGCGCGAGCTGAACGCGCAGGAAGTGGCGACCTGGAAGAAGGTGATCCGAGTCATCGCGCACGAGCTGAACAATTCGCTCGCGCCCATCTCTTCGCTCGCGCATTCCGGGCGCGTGCTGGCGCGCTCTCCCGACGCTGCGCAGCTCGATCGCGTGTTCGGCACGATCGAGGAGCGCGCGGCGCACCTCAAGACGTTCATCGACGGCTACGCACGCTTCGCCAAGATGCCGCAGCCGCGCCTGGCCGAAGTTCAATGGAAGTCGTTCCTCGATCTCGTCGGCGCGATGGTGCCGTTCAAGATGCAGGGCGAGGTTCCGCGCGAGGGCGCGACGTTCGATCCCGCCCAGCTGCAACAAGTCGTGATCAACCTGCTCAAGAACGCGCAGGAGTCGGGCTCGCCGGCGGAGGACATCGAGATCTCGATCGACCCGCTGCCCGGTGCGTGGCAGTTGCGCGTGCTCGATCGCGGTCCCGGCATGTCGGAGACCGTGCTGCGCAATGCGCTGCTGCCGTTCTACTCGACCAAAACCTCCGGCACCGGTCTCGGACTCACGCTGTGTCGCGAAGTGGTCGAGGCGCACGGCGGCCGGATCACACTCGCGAATCGGGAGGGGGGCGGACTGGCTGTGACTCTCTTGCTGCCGCGTACTTCCTGAAGCAGATCAGCCGCTTGGAGCGCGCGACGCAACTCCTTGCTCGCACGCC
>DASTQG010000063.1:0-2471 GCA_035761885.1 Steroidobacteraceae bacterium
GTCCCCTTTTCTCTAGCTGGCCCTCAAGTACTCTGCACCGTCCAGCTTTCCGAGGTCTTTGTCGAAGGTGCCGAGCGGAAGCCGTCCGGCTCTGCGTGCGCTCTCGAGAATGAGGCAATCAGCGAAGCTCACCGCCGGGCGGGACCGGAAGATTTCGAGAGCGACTCGGACCAGGTCGGCATCCTGCAGACTGATCAGCGGATTCCCCAGCAGCATTTCCATGGCAGTTGCGATGCGCGTGCGGTCGAACCCGTACACCCCCGCCAACACCCAACTGTATTCGGCGATCACGAGCGTGGACACCCAGGCGCCAGTCGCGACAAAGGCCTGCGCCGTCGCTACCTGCCGTGGGTGGTCGAGCGCCGTGAGACGGACGAGCACGTTGGTATCAGCGGCGCGCATGCTTCCGGCGCAGGTGCTTGCGGATCGCCTCATCCATCTCCTCCACGGAGATTGGTTTCGGAGGCGTAGGGAACAGCGCCTTGTGCATGTCTTCGAACGTGTACTTTCCTTCGCGGCGCACGACGAATCGCCCGTCTTCCTCGATCCATTCCAGGACGGATCCCGCGCTCAGGCCCAGCTTCCTGCGCACTTCCGCAGGGACGGAGATCTGACCTTGCGCCGTCAGCCGGGACTTGAGGGTAGTCATGATGTGGGCCATAGTACCTCGGTAATGAGCCCGTTCGCGAGCCTCGACTGACAGAATGCGACGGGATCTGCGAATATCGCCAGCCCGAATCGTGCGCATTGCGCTGGAAAGTCGGCAATGACCCTGAATCCGAGCCTGACCACCGCGTGGGAAGCTCTGAGCCGCCACGCCGCCGAAGAGCGCGCGATCCACGTGCGCGACCTGCTCGACGACCCGAAGCGCTTCGCGCAGTTCTCGTGCGAAGCGCAGGGCATGCTGCTCGACTACACGCGCCAGCGCCTGGACGCCCGGGCGCTGGAGCTGCTGCACGACCTCGCCGCGAACGCGGATCTCAGCGAAAGGATCGAGGCGCTGCTGCGCGGCGACACGGTGAACAACACCGAGCGCCGTCCCGCGTTGCACACCGCCCTGCGTCGCGATGCGAAGCGGCCCCTGGTGGTGGGCGGCCGGGATCTCATGCGGGACGTCGCGGCCGAGCGCGCCAAGCTCGACGCTTTCGTGCGCGGCGTGCACTCGGGCGCGATCGGCGGCAGCACCGCTCAGCCCTTTCGCACCATCGTCAACATCGGCATCGGCGGCTCGGACCTGGGGCCGGTGATGGCGGTCGAGGCACTGGCCTGTTTTCGACGCGATCTCGAAGTACGCTTCGTGTCGAACATCGACGGCTGCCAGATCGCCGACGTGGTGGCGAGCTGCGATCCCGCGCGCACGCTGTTCGTGATCTGCTCCAAGACCTTCACGACGCTCGAGACCATGACGAATGCGCGCATTGCGCGCGAATGGATCGCCGAGCGGCTCGGCAGCGCGGCCCTGTCCAAACACTTCGCGGCCGTGTCGACCAATCACAAGGCGATGGACGAGTTCGGCGTGAACCCGGACTATCGCTTCACGATGTGGGACTGGGTCGGCGGACGCTATTCGATCTGGTCCTCGATCGGCCTGGCACTCGCCCTCGCCGTCGGCACCGAGCATTTCAAGGCGTTTCTCGACGGCGGCGCCGCGATCGACGAGCACTTCGCGAGCGCCCCCTTCGCGCAGAACCTGCCCGTGCTCCTGGGACTGCTGGGCGCGTGGAACGTGAATTTTCTGGGCACGCCGAGCCACGCGGTGCTGCCGTACGATCAGCGCCTGCATCGCTTCCCCGCGTACCTGCAGCAGCTGGAGATGGAGAGCAACGGCAAGCGCGTGCATCGCGACGGCAAGCCCGTCGATCACGCGACCGGGCCGGTGCTGTGGGGCGAGCCTGGATCCAACGCCCAGCATTCGTTCTTTCAGCTCCTGCACCAGGGCACGGCCGACGTCGCGATGGATTTCATCGCACCCGTGCGCGCGTCGAATCCGTACCAGGAGCAGCAGAACCTCGCGCTCGCGAACTGCTTCGCACAGGCCGAAGCGTTCGCGCGCGGGCAGACCGAGGCCCAGGTGCGCTCGGAGCTTGCGGCGAAGGGTGTGGCGAGCGCCGAGCTCGAGGCGCTCGTGCCGCACAAGGTGCATCCCGGCAATCGCGCGTGCTCCGTGCTGCTGTTCCAGCGGCTCGACCCGAACACGCTCGGCAAGCTGATCGCGCTCTACGAGCACAAGGTCTACGTGCAGAGCGTGCTGTGGGATATCAACCCGTTCGACCAGTGGGGCGTGGAGCTGGGCAAGAAGCTCGCGGACAAGCTGGCGCCGGCCGTGCGCGATCCCGGCGCGGCCGGGTCGCAACCGCCGGGCGTGCGGGGGCTGCTCGAGTACGTGAAGCGCTGGCGTTGACAGTCCTCCGCGGCAGCTGCGCGCGCCGCGCCACGCCCCGCCAAATTCCGACGAACACGAACGACGGCGC
>DASTQG010000064.1:0-11149 GCA_035761885.1 Steroidobacteraceae bacterium
TGCGCCTGCGCATGAGATCGATGGCGCGAAAGTTGACGATCCCGAGAAGCCAGGTGCGCACCCGCGATTCGCCGCGGAAGCGGCTCGCGGACCGCCACACCTCGAGCATCGCCTCGTTGACCAGCTCGGCGGCATCCGCCGCGTTCTTCACCAGCCGCAGCGCGAACAGGTAAACGGCGCCATGATGCGCGCGGTAGAACTGTTCGAGCGCACGCTGGTCGCCGGCCGCGATGCGCGCGATCAGGCCGCGAGCCTCGGCGTCGGTATCGTCGGCGCCTGGCGCGTCGGCGGTCGCGAAAGTCGTCGGGGTCGTGGCAGTCATCTCAGATCTCGTAGACGAACGAAACCATGCGGCTGCTCGCCAGCAGGCGCCCGTCGGCGTCGTGCGCCGTGACGCGCCACAGATAGCGCTGTCCCGGCTGGAGTCTGCTGCGCACGAGCTCGGAGAGCGCCGTTTGCGACGTGCCCGCAGGGACCAGCAGGCCGGTGACGAACTGCGGATCGTGCCCCGAGGCCGCAACCTCGTCCGCGTCATCGGTACCGGGCGCGGTCGCCGTGCGCGCGACGTCGCCGTCGAGCAGCGCTCCCGGCGCGGGTGTCCCCGGCAGAAAGATCTGCAGCTGATAGGTAATGGCGCCGGTCACCTCGCTCCAGCGGAAGGGCGTGCCCGGCCCCGCAGCCAGGCCGTTGGGCTGCAGGGTGCGAATCTCCGCGGCACCGCCCTGCGCCGCGATTTCGTACAGCGTCTGCACGCTCGAGCTGGAATCCGCGCACTCCTCGTCCGCGGCATCCGTGGGCTCCAGGCAGAAGCGCAGCACGTAGCGACCGCGCACTTGCGTCGGTAACAGTGGGCTGTCGATCACCGCGCGCTGCACGGGCGCGAGCGTTTCGCGCACCAGCGCGATCGTGCGGAAGAAGGGACGGTTGCCGCCACCCGGCTCCGCGATCTGCCAGCGTCCGCGCAACGTGCCACTGCCGCCGTAGCCGACCGTCAGCCGCGCCGTGAGCTGCTCGCCGGCATCGGCGATCTCGATGCGATTGCCGCTCTCGAAGGCGAGCTCCATGCGCGTGATCTGCAGTTGCGCGGCCGTGCCGTCGCGAGCGCTGTCGAGCGTCGAGCCGCTCAGGGTCAGCAGCAACTGCGCGGACTGCGGCGTGGAGCCTGGCGAGGTGAACGTGCGCCGATACCCCACGCGGCGAATGCCCTGTTGCAACCACGTGGCGATCTGATCGCCATCGATGGTCAGCACCTCGGGAAAGAGCAGCACGCCGCGTCCGGTGAGATTGGAGAGCGTGACAACGACCGGCGGTGCGATCTGCGCTCCCGTCGTCGCGTTGACGAGGAGTCCGACCGTCGACGTGGCGCCGGGATCGCCCGCCTGATCCACCGTCACCTGCCAGGTGAGCGGAATGAATGCATCGACTCCCGCGACGAGCGCAGCGCGCGGCGGCTGCGTGTTCGCATCCACGACGTCCGCGACGGCCGCGCAAGCGCAGGCCATTGCGGCGAGGACGGCGAGCACGAATTGGAAACGGCGCATGGTGGCTCCGGTGAAGTGTTCGCGACGCATCATTCGGCTCCGCTCCGCCAGCTCAGCTCGAAGCCGAGGTGCACCTGCCAGCTGTCCTGCAGGTCGGTGCTGGCGTAGTGACCGCCGAGCTGCCAGTCGATCGATGGCCACGCGCTGCGCCCGACGTACATGCGGTAGACGAGGTTCGCCGCACCGCCCCCACCGGTGAACTCCTCCACCGGCGCGAGCGGATCGATGGGGCGGGGTTCGTCGCTGGTCTCGCTGTAGCTCGCCTGCAACCAGAGCCTGTCGCTCACGAGCTCCGCCTGGCACTGCAGTCCCCACAAATCGTTGTAGGACGTCCCGGAAACCCCGTCGGTCGTGAGTCGCGAGCGTTGCACCTGCGGCGCGAGCATGAAGCGCGGGTTCGGGGTCCAGGCGAGCTGCACGCCGATGGTGCGCTCGTGCGTATCGGCCTGCGGCTCGTAGACGGGGAAGTCGTCGACGACGATCGCCTGCGAGCGATCGTCGAAGCGGATGTCGCTGTAGCGCACGCCGAACGAGAGCGTCGCGCCGGCGAAATCGATGCCGAAGGCGCTGGTGCGCAGCTCGCTGTCCAGGTCGAAACCTGCGACCAGTGCATCGCTGTCGGGCTGCTCGAAATCCACCTGCTCGAACTCCGCGCTCAGGGTCGGTGTGCCGAGCACGCGCCAGATCCCCGCCTGTGGATCGATGTGCAGCGGCGTATAGCTCGCGAGCAGCGCGCGGCGCTTGCTGTCGTGGCGCGGCCGCAGCGGATCGTCGTCCACGTCCGAATGCTGCGACACGACCTCCGCACCGACGCTCAGCCCGAACAGGCCGAGCCGCAGGTAGCCCTGGTTGAGGCTCAGGTCGCCGGGCTGCAGGAGGTTGCCGATGCTGAAAAAGTTCGCGCCGACCACCTGGTGCTGCCAGCCGAGCGCCCATTCGTCGAGCCCCGGCAGCGAAATCGCGCCGCCGGAAGCGAGCTGCATGGCGAACTGGCGCGCATCATCGTCGCGCTCGCCCGCGCCCTGCCCGATGCCGTCGGAGTCAAACCGCGAGCTCGCATACTCGACATGCATCCACAGCGCGTTGCCGAACGTCCAGCTGTCGAGCGCCGCGTTCCAGGCATCGCCGCCATACAGCGTGTCCGGATCGACCGTGCTGATGGTCGCACCGCCCAGCGTGCCCTGCCCATCCACGTAGCCGCCGGTGAGCTGCAGCCACTGCGGATGCCGCGCCAGCGGTGAGATCGTCGCGTATCCACCCATCGCGCGCTCCTCCTCCCCCGAGGGAAGCACGTCTTCGAGGCGCGTGCGCGGATCGCTGTACAGGGTGAAGGCCTGTGCCCGCAACAGATTGCCGAGCGCGCTCGCGTCGGCGCGAAGTCCGCGCCGCGCGAAATCGTTGAACAGCAGGTTCGCGAACGGCAAACGATCGTCGCCGAGCGTGACCGATGCCGCGCCCTGGTCGAACGTGCGCTCGGCCTGCAGCTCGTAAGCAGGGGAGCTCCAGAGCGCGTTCTCGGGACTGGTCTCGCGTGCGCTGTCGTAGATCGCGCCGCCCGCCGCACGCAGCGCCCACTGCGCCTGCGCGACCTCGGCGTCCACTTCCAGCAGTGCGCGCTGATCGTCCTTGCGCACGCCTGCAAAATCCTCGGCCGGGTCCTCGTCGATGCGGTAGATCGAGCCCAGCAGCAGGTTCGAGCGGGCACGCGACGTGCGCTCGACGATGCGCACGTCGAGCACGTGCTCGGCGAGCGTATCGATGTCACCGCTGGCATTGGTTGCGAGGAGCCGCAGCTCGTGCGCTCCCGGTTCGAGATCCAGACCGCGCGCCGGCAGCAGCAATCCGCCATCGGTGCGCTCCACCAGGGCGGTGACGTCGTAGCCGTCGAGCTCGACGATGATCTCACCGGCGCCCGCACCGTCGGGCAGCGGCACCAGCACTTCGTCACGGCCCGCCGGCAGCGGGATCGTGTCGGCTCGAACCGGCCCCGCGCCGCAGCCGGCGATCGCTGCCGCCACTGCGAGTGCGATCGCGCCTTGCCGCCGCGCGCGGCCTGTGTCCCGATGGCGTTTCACGGCTTCCCCTGTGAACGTAGGTCGCGCCTTCGTCGCAAGGCACGCACGAACGGTTCATTGCCACGCAGGCGGCATGCCGGCGGCCGCCTCATCCCGACCGGCAAGTTATCAAACGGGTGGGAACGGGAGTACTGATCGGAAGAACAGTTGGCGCCGGCAGGGCCGCGGGGAGGCCGTCAGCCTGGAATTGCGCGAGAATCGCCGCAAGGAGGTATCCCCATGATCAGGAAAGTGGCCTTCACCATGTATCCAGTGACCGACGTGCCGCGGGCGCGCCGGTTCTACGAGCAGACGCTGGGGCTCAAACCCGGCCTGGCAGGCAACGCCGGCGACAGCTGGTGGGTCGAGTACGACCTGCCGGGCGGCGGCTGCCTCGCGCTCACCAACTTCGGAGAGAACAAGCCCAGCGCCAGCGCCGGTGGAACGATCGCGCTGGAAGTGGAGGACCTCGACGCGCTCGTGAGCCGGCTGCGCACGGAAGGCGTGAAGTTCGTCGGCGACCTGGTCAAGGGCCCGAACTGCCGGATGATGAACTGCCTAGATTCGGAGGGAAACGCGATCATCCTGCACCAGCTGAACCCGCCGCGAGCCTGACCAGCCATCGGACAGAGGGCGTGACGGTGTGCACCCGTCACGCGGTTGTCGGTTAAACGTGCACCAGGAGTTCATCGCGAGGTCGCACTCGATGTCATCGTCCCGCAAGTCCGGCCGCGTGAGCCGGCGCAATTTCATCGCCACCGCCACCGCGGGTCTCGGAGCGCTGGCCGCGATGCGCGATGGTCTGGCGCAGGGAAACCCGAAAGGCGCCGGCGCGGGCAAGCCCGCCGCTGAAGGTGCCGGCGAAGGCGCATCCGGCACGAGCGGCTGGAAGTTCGGGCCCTTCGACACGCTGCGCGAGTACATCGAGGAGCTCGACGATCGCGGGCTGCTGCTGCGCGTGGGGCGCGTCGACCAGGACGCGTACGAAGGCACCGCGCTCATGTACCGGCTCGTCGACACCTTCGGCGTCTACGAAGCGCCCGCCGTGCTGTTCGAGAAACTGAAAGTCGACGGCAACTGGATGGACGGGCCGGTGATCGCGAATCCGTTCGGCCACTGGAGCACCGAGGCGATCACGTTCGGCATCGATCCCATCGTCGGCAACGGGCGCGCCACCTACCGCGCGGCCATCGCGCGCGTGCAGGAACTGATGGTGAAGGGCGCTTTCCCGCTGCTGCCGCCGCTCGAAGTGTCGCGCTCGGCCGCGCCGTGCAAGCAGGTGGTGCTGCGCGGGGACGCGATCGATCTGACGAAATTCGCTTTCGTCCAGACCAATCCCGCCGACGCGGGCCGCTACGTGAACACAGGCTCGGTCTTTACGACCGATACCGAGCTGGGCAACAACTTCGGCACCTACCGCTGCCAGATCAAGGGTCCGCGCAAGCTCGGCGTGAACCCCGAGCCCGGCCAGGGCGGCTGGCGGATGTTCATGAAGAAGAAGGAGCGCGGCGACAAGGTGGCGCACGTCTCGATCGTGCTCGGACAGGATCCGATCACCTGGGTGGTGTCGAGCTCGAAACTCGCGCGCGGCCAGCCCGACGAGCTGGCGCTCGCGGGCGGCATTCGCGGCAAGCCCCTGCAGGTGGTGCGCTCGGAAACCAACGACATGCTGATCCCGGCGCTGTGCGAGCTGGTGATCGAAGGCACTGTGCCGCTCGATCAGCCGATGCTGCCCGAAGGTCCGTTCGGCGAAATGTACGGCTACATGGGTCTGAAGAAGGACGAGAACTTCTGGATGGACGTCACCTGCATCACGCATCGCAAGAACCCATGGCTGGTGAACAGCATCACCGGTCTGACGCGCGGCTTCCCCACCGCGCCGCTGGAAACGATGTCGATCGTCGCGATGCGCCGCTTCTACCCCAACATCCTGGAGATCCATTCGCCGGTGGAAGCGACCGGTCTCACCTTCGTGCGCATCGACAAGAACCGCGCGGGCCAGGGCCTGGAGATCGGCAAGAAGATCGCGGAGATCATTCCCATCGCCAAGGTGGTCGTCGTGGTCGACAAGGACATCGACGTGCTCAACCGCACACAGGTGATGCACGCACTCGGCTCGCGCTGGCAGGCGCAGCCCGCCACCGCGATCATTCCGAAACTGCGCGGCATGCCGCTCGACCCGAGCCTCACGGACCGGCCGAACACGAGCAAGGCGATCATCGATGCGACGAAGCAATGGCCCGAGGAAGGCGGCCCGCAGGTGTATCCGGACCTGAACATCGCGCTGCTGGAGAAACTCGCGCCCGACGCCTTCGCGAGCGTCGACGCCAACTGGAAGAAGCTGGTCGGCGACTACCGCCCGCCGGGGCGGTAGGGCAGGTACCGGACATTGGCATATTGGCATTCGCTGAGCGGCGAATGCCAATATGCCAATGTCCGGTACCTGCGGGAGTCTCCATGTCTATGCGGTCTACGCGCGCCCTCTTCGTTCTTCTCGCGAGCGCCCTGCCCATCCTCGCCATCGGTGGCGAGGCGCCGGCACCCGGCATCGATCCTGTCCGGCTGCAGGCGCACGTGGAGTTCCTCGCGAGCGATCTGCTCGAAGGGCGTGCCGCGGGCTCGCGCGGCTACGACATCGCGGCGCGCTACGTGGCCAGCCAGCTGCAACAGCTCGGCGCGAAGCCCGCTGGCGACGAGGGCACGTGGTATCAGACCGTGCCTCTGCTCGAAGCAGCACCGGTGATCCCCGCGGGCAAGGTGAAGCTGGAGCGCGGCGGCAAGACGGTCGAGATGGTCAACTCCGAGGACTTCCTGCCACGCGCCTTTTTCGCCGCGCCGGCGAGCACGGTCACGGCCCCCCTGGTCTACGTCGGCCATGCGATCCACGCGCCCGAGCTCGGCTACGACGACTTCGCGGGCGTCGACCTCAAGGGCAGGATCGCGGTCTCCCTCAGCGGCGCCCCGCCGAAATTCCCCAACACGAGCCGTGCGCACTACTCGCACACGAGCACCAAGCTGCAGGCGCTCGTCGAGCGCGGCGCGGTCGGCTGGCTGTTCATCTACACGCCGGTCGACGAGAAATCCGTGCCTTGGGATCGCTCGCTGCTGCACAGCTGGATGCCCTCGATGCGCTGGACCGACGGCAACGGCGTGCCGTTCGAAGCGTTCGAGCAGGTCAAGGTGCGCGTTCATCTCAGCCGCGCCGGTGCACAGAAGCTCTTTGCGGGCGCCCCGCTGACGGTCGAGCAGGCGTTCGCGAACTCGGACGCGGGCCGCGCGAAGTCGTTCGCTCTGCCCGGCACCGCGACTGTCGAGGTGAAGAGCACCATCGGGCGAACCACCAGCACGAATGTCGTGGGCTCGATCGAAGGCTCGGATCCGAAGCTCAGGCATGAGTACGTGGTGTTCACGGCGCACCTGGACCATGTGGGCCGCGGCGCGCCCGTGAAGGGCGATGCGATCTACAACGGCGCGATGGACAACGCGACCGGTATCGCGATCATGCTGGAGATGGCGCGCTACTTCGCATCGCTCGAGAGGCGTCCGCGCCGCTCGCTCGTGTTCCTGGCGGTCACGGCGGAAGAGAAAGGCCTGCTGGGAGCGGACTACTACGCGCGCCAGCCCACGGTGCCCCGGTCAGCCATCGTTGCGAACATCAACGTGGACATGCCGGTGGCGCTCACCGAGCTGGCGGACCTGGTCGCATTCGGCGCCGAGCACAGCTCGCTCGGCGCGATCGCGGAGCGCGCGACGCGCGCCGAGGGCATGACCCTCATTCCCGACCCGATGCCCGAGGAAGTCGTGTTCGTGCGCAGCGACCAGTACGCGTTCGTGAAACAGGGCATCCCGGCGCTGTACATGGACGTGGGATCGAAGAGCAGGACGCCCGGCGTCGACGGCCAGAAAGTGATGCTCGGCTTCCTGCGCGAGCACTACCACATGCCGAGCGACGATACGACGCAGCCGATCAACTATCCCTCGCTCGCCGCGCTCGGGCGCGTGAACGCGCGCATCGGCCTGGAGGTCGCCGACGCCGACGCGCGACCGCACTGGAACAAGGGAGACTTCTTCGGCGAACGCTTCGCGAAGAAATAGCGGCGCGGAGCCTCAGGCGGCCGGCGCGTGCGTCGCGAGAATGCGCGCCTTGCCGGATTCGTATTCTTCTTCGGAGAGCACTCCCGCTTCCTTCAGGCGGAAGTGCTCGCGCATTTCGTCGCGCAGGTGCTCGGCGCGGGATTTGCGCCGCGCGCGAATGGCAGCGCGCAGGTGAGCCGCGAGCAGCTGGCTGAAGCGTCGCAACGCGCGCAGGCTGCCGAGGTGCCCGGTCAGCTCGAGCACCTTCGCATGCCCATGAACGCTGCGCAGCGTCAGTGTCCGCGTGGTCCGGTACGCGCTGACGAGCCAGGCGCCCAGCGACATCCCGAGCAGGATCGCGGTCGCGGGGAATTGCGGATGCTCCCACCAGGCTGCCTGTGCAGAGCCGATCCACCAGAACGCTCCCGCGCACAGCAGCGAGAGCAGCGCGGCGACGCCGATGGATCGCCAGGGCACGTGCGTCGAGAGGTGCGGCGTGGGCTGGATGAAACGCAGGTCGAGGACGTGCTCGGTGACCGTTCCACGCGTGCGCCAGGTGCGCACTCCGAGGTAGTAGTAGTCGGCCAGCGCCAGTTCCACACGCCGCCGCAGCAGTCCCGTCCGCAGCCGCACCCGCGCATGCAGCTTGCGCGCGGCGCGCAGATCCGCGGGCACTTCCCGCTCGTCCGATTCCAGAAGGATGTGCTCGGCCCCGGCCATTGGTCCCTCGCGAGTACCACGACAGGTTAGGGGTCCGCCGCGGGCGCGCTGTGCCGTTGCGCACAGTTCTACAAGACGGTGCCGGGGTTGCCTTATTTGCGGTATTTACCGCCCGGCAAATACCGCAAGTAAGGCAACCCCGGCACCGCTCGCGATTGATGCACCGCCAGAGCCGGCGCATCGCAACTCACCCGCCGGGCGTGCGTTGCTTGCGCAGATCCGGGTAGCGACCGAGCCCCAGCAACATCACGGCGCCGCCCACGAACAGCCCCATGGCGACGTACAGGATCGCGTCGTAGTCGCCGTTCGCATCTCGCACCCAGCCGTAGGCCGCGGGCGATATGGCCGAGGCGATGCCGAACGGCATGTAGAGCATGCCGTACACCTTGCCGTAATGAGCCATGCCGAAGTAACGCCCCGCGAGGAAGGCGATCAGGTCCGATTCGGCGCCCGAGGCGAGGCCGAGCAGCACGCAGGCGAACACAGCGAGCGGCCATGTGAGCCCGTCCGAGGCGAGCAGCCAGCACGAGATCGCCGGCAAGGACAGCAGCGGAAGGGTGACGAGCGGCGCCCAGATGCGATCGAGCAGAAAGCCGGTCAGCACGCGGCCGCACAGGATCGCAAGCCCCAGGTATCCCACCAGACTCGCGGCCTGCGGGCGCGAGAAGCCCTGCAACTTGAGGATCTCGGCCATGTGAAAGTGCGCGCCGCCATAGGCGAAGGCGACGCACAGGATCGAGCCGAAGATGAGCCAGAAGCGATAGCCGCTCAGGGCCTCGCGCAGTTTCAGGCCGAGCAGCGTCCCGCCCGACTCATCACTGAGCGCGGGGGGTCGCTCCTCGGGCCGCGGTTCGCGGAACCAGGCGATGCCGATCGGCAGCGCTACCAGCAGCGGCAACAGCGCAAGCAGCGGAAACGCGGCGCGCCAGCCGAAGTCGCTGATGAACCAGACGCTCAGGCGCGGAACGACCATCGCCGCGAGGCTCGTGCCGACCAGCATGATGCCCAGCGCCAGGCCGCGATTCCTGAAGAACCACAGGTTGACCGCGCGGCTCCAGGTGACCGGCGTCGAGCCGATGCCGACCAGGCCGACGAGCAACCACAGCGCGTAGTAACCGCCGAGCGAGTCCGGCGTGAGTGCGAAGGATGCGAAGACCAGACCGAAGGCGGCGAGGGACAGGAGCGCCACCGGTCGTACACCGTAGCGATCCGCGAGCGAGCCGTAGACCGGCGCGAGGAACGCCGCGACGCACCCGAACACCGTGATGCCCAGGCTCAGGTCGCGGAAGGACCAGCCGAACTCGGCGTTGAGCGGGCCCAGGAAGAACCCGATCGAGTTGAACGGCAGCGGCGATGCACCGCAGGCGACACCGATCATCGCGGCCAGCAGCGCGCGCCAGCCGAGCGCGAACTCCGAGCGTGCCGGCGGCGAGCGGCTCGGGGCCAGGCTCATCCGGCCCGCGCGCGCAGGTTGGCGAAGCAGTAGCCCGCGCCGCCGAACTCGGCCGGCGCGGTATACGGAGAGAAACTCTCGATCGCGAACGAAACCGGCCGCGCGAACAGCGGCCCGTCGAACACGAAGGTGTGAAACTCCCCGTTCTCCCCGCAGGCATCCACGCCCGCGGGGAGCGAGGCGACGAACTGCCGGTCGTACTCGCGCCCGCAGTACTCGTGCGGCAGGAAACGATCGTCGGTGCAGACCACCACCGCGCGAAAGCCCGCGTCCCAGAACTCATCGGCGAGCTGCAGGCGCTCCTCGTGCCATAGCGGCAGCACTGCCTCTATGCCGGCGGCGCTGCACACCTTTTCCTCCCAGTCGCGGTGCGCCTGCAGGTCGATGTCGCCGAAAATGCCGTGCGTGTGTCCGCTCGCGCGCAGCGTGCGCAACTCTTCGACGAACGCCTGCTCGTAGCCGCGCCACGTCGCGGCTCGCGAGCGCCACTGGCAGCCCATCGCGTGCGCCTGGGCGCGCAGCAACTCGGGCGGCAGTCCGTGGGAACGGCTGCGCTCGCCTTTCTCCTCGAACATCGTCAGCAGCGTGCCCACGCGGGCGCCCGCCGCAATCGCACGAGCGACGGCAAGGCACGAATCCTTGCCGCCGCTCCACGATGCGAAAGCGACCTTCACCCTCCGACCGTCACCAGCGATAGCCGACCCGCGCGTACAGGAGCCGGCCGCTGAAGCCGAACGGCGAGTAGCGCGAGAAACCCAGCGCGCCCGTCGTGTTCGCGGCGGGAGGAACGGGTGTCGGATACTTGTCGAGCAGGTTCTCGGCGCCGAGCGCGAGGTTGAAGCCCTCGCCGAAGCGCGCGCGCAGTTCCAGATCCACGACGGTGGCGGCACCCATCACCACGTCGGGCACGACGGGCGTGGCCGGCGCCTGCGGCTCGGTGACCTTGCCGTAGTTCACCGCCTTGACGCCGACGCCCCACTCGGCGTTCATCAACCGCTTGCTCCAGTCGACACCGAGCGTCTGCTTGTTGTCGGGCTGGCCCTTCTCGAACGTCAGCACGTTCACGCGGCCGAACAGCAGGTTGCCGTCGGCGATCACGTTCGTCGTCGGCAGGCTCTCCACCTCGGTCGCGTTCCAGTTCGCCGACAACGTGACGTCGAGGCGGCCGAGCGAGTCGGAGCGCCACAGGTAGCGCGTCACCAGGTCCACGCCCTCGGTCTTGGTGTCCACGCCGTTGATGAAGAAACGGACCCGGTCCACGCCCGTGCCGGCGAGGATCGCGTCGATCGTCGGCGTGCCGCCCAGGT
>DASTQG010000065.1:0-2831 GCA_035761885.1 Steroidobacteraceae bacterium
GCCCCCGGGGAAATTGGCCGTGTGCACGTTCGCGTAGGCCACGCCCCGGCGCAGCGCCGCAACCAGTTCCGCGAATTCGCCCGCGGCGATTCCCTGGCCCGCCGGTCCGATCACATCGGCCGGCGCCAGCGTGCCGCTGACGCTGCCCTGCGTCGGTCCGGGACATGCCTGCGTACCCGCCGGTCCGTTGCCCAGGTTCGAGCACAGGAAGACCATGATGCCGCCGTTCACGCCGCGCTGGCCGAAGTGGATGTGCGCCTGTGCCACGGCGCTCGACAGGCCGGTGTAACTCAGCTCGTACTCGATCGTCTGGTCGCGCTCGTTGAGCACGGCGCGGAAGCGACCGCTTGCGGGCGTGCTCAGCGCGGGTACTTCCTGATACGTCTCGAGGTTCGTCGCGTAGCGCGTGATGTTGTGCCGGTTGTCCGCGACCGCCGCCGTCGCGACGGCAGCCAGCGCACACATCGTCAGTGCGAGTTTCATAAAGCCTCCGGGGTGTTCCGAACTTGCGTTGTTCTTGGGCCGCTCGTGCTGTCCTTGCCAGCGAATGCGCACGAAAGTGTCGCGCCGACGGATGACAAATGCGAGCACGATCGCGCACCGCAACGCACCACCGGGCGCTGGGACGAGAGGGAGAGAAAAAACACGAACGGAAGAGAACTTTGGGGCGAAAAGAGGGAACTTACTTTTCTTTCATCGCATTTCTTTTTTTCGGTCGTGTTTTTCGTGTTCGTTCGTGGCCATTTCTCTTTCCACGAACTGCGCGATGTCCTCGAGGACAGGCGCGCGACGGCGCAGCGGCAGCGACAGCGCACCGACCAGGTCGCCGTGACCCAGCTCGCCGTAGTAGCGCACGGAATAGTGCGCGCCGGAGCGTTCCAGCGCCGCGGCGAGATTGCGCGTGTTCTTGACCCAGACAGTGTCGTCGCGCAGCCCGTGCATGAGCAGCAGCGGCGGCGCATCCGCGCGCACGAAGGCAATCGGTTGCGAACGCAGGTATTGCTGCTCCGGACCGAACATGTCGCGGATGTCCTCGTCGGTGAACGGCAGGAAATCGTACGGCCCCGCAAGTCCGATGACGCCGGCAAGCTCCTGCGTGGCGACGCCGTGCCGCTCGAGCCAGGTGGCATCGAGCCCCACCAGGGCCGCGAGGTGCGCTCCGGCGGAATGCCCCATGACGAACACGCGATGCGGGTCACCCCCGTGCTCGCGCGCGTGCGCGCGCGCCCAGGCGATCGCACGAGCCGCGTCGTCGCCGAATTCGGCCAGCCGCGCCTGCGGGTAGAGCCGATAGTTGGGCAGCACGGCGACGAAGCCGCGGGCCGCGAGCGCCGCTCCCACGAACTTGTATTGTTCCTTCTCGCCAAAGCTCCAGCGGCCGCCGTGGAAGAAAACGATGACCGGCCTGGCGGTTCCGTCTTCTGACAGGTCCTTCGGGCGATAGACGTCGATGCGGTGCCGCGAATCCTCGCCGTACGCGAGATCGCGAACCGCGTCGTAGCGCTCGAAAGTCGCTGGAACGTTGGCGGCGAGGAACGTGATGTTGCTGCACGCGGCGAGCGGCAGCCCGAGCAAAGCGAACATGAGTGGCGCGATCCGGCGGTTCATGACTGTCCGCCACTGGTTCGCGGCGCGCCCGCCAGTGGATTCGAAAAGGGGACATTCACATTTTTCGCAACAGGGGACAGTCCCCATCCGGCTCTTCTCCCTTTCAGCGGAGCGGCAGAACAGAAGAATGTCCCCTTTTCAAGCGCGGGTGCGCCAGGTTGGCGCGCCGGAGGCGTCGATCAGGCCGTGAGCCAGCAGCCAGCGCTCGGCATCGGCCGCATCGCCCGCGAGCCATGCGCGTACCGAGCCGTGCCGGAAGCTGTAGCCCCAGGCGTCCATGTCGTCGAGCATGCGCTCGCGGCCGAAGCGGCCCACGCAGTCGGCGAGCGCGATCTGCAGCCAGCACACGCCATTCTCTTCGTCGTGATCGCCGCCGGCATCGGTGTGCAATCCCGCGCGCCGCTCCGGGGTCATGCAGACGAAGTGCGACGCCTCGTGCAGGATCGAGTGCACCGGCGTATCCAGGCGCGCGTACAGGCAATCGCCCTGCAGGCCGGCCTCGCTGTCGCCCCAGTAGGAACCTGGAATCGGCGCGCCGCTCGCGACGAGCTCGAGAGTCAGGCCGTAACGCGCCAGCAGGGTTGCCACGTCCATGCGCGAGACGCTCGCGAGCGGCACGACCCCCATGGACGGCTCTACAGACTCGAGATGCGTCGCATCACGATGCCCGCGAGATCGCGGGCGATCTCGGCGCGCAGGATCTCCTCTTCTTCTTCCTTGGCGAGCAGGCGAGCCTCGTCGAAGCTGTAATTGCGGGTGAGCTCGAGCTCCTGCGGCGGCAGCAGTTCCTTGCCGTCCGCCACCACTGCGTACTCCACCGCGTAGTAGACCTCGTACTCGCGCGGCGTGTTGGCCGCGGACACGGACAACACGCGCCGTCCCGTCTCGTCACGCAGGATGCGCAGCGTCGCGCTCGCCTGGGCGGCGCTCGGCGCGATGCTTGCCCCGCTCGCTGCCAGCGAGCGGCGCAGCTCGAGCTGAAAACCGGTACGCGCATCGCGCGCATCGATATAGGTGTTGCGAATGATCGGGGTGAGCGGCACGACGCCCTGCCGGTGAAACCCGCAGGCCCCGAGCGCGAGGAGGAGGAGCGCACAGGTACCGGACATTGCAATATTGGCATTCGCGCGTGCGCCGCCGGCGCACAGCGAATGCCACTATTGCAATGTCCGGTACCTGTGCGCTCCTCCTCCTCGCGCTCGGGGCCTGCGGGTTTCACCGGC
>DASTQG010000066.1:0-4145 GCA_035761885.1 Steroidobacteraceae bacterium
CGGCGTCGACTCGATGCCGATGCACCTCGCCGCGGCGATGGGAACGCCTACCGTGGCGCTCTTCGGCCCGAGCGGCGAGAACGAATGGGGGCCATGGAACGTCGAGCGCCGCGTGGTCACCACTACACATACCTGCCGGCCGTGCGGCTACGACGGCTGCGGCGGCGGCAAGGTGTCGGAGTGCCTCGAATTTCTCCCGGTCGACGCTGTGCACGCGGCTGCGCGCGAGGTTCTCGCGCGGTGAAGGTGGCGATCGTGCGACAGCGCTATAACCCGTACGGCGGCGCCGAACGCATCGTCGCGCGCGTACTGCCGGCGCTGGAGCGCTCTGGCGCCCAGGTCACCCTCATTTCACGCGGTGACAAGGGATGGGGCGCCCGCCGGGTGCTGCGAGTGGACCCTTTTCATATCGGCAATGTTTGGCGGGACTGGTCCTTCGCACGCGAGGCGCGCAAGGCATGGAGCCGCGAAGCATTCGACATCGTGCAGTCGCACGAACGTATACCGGGATGCGACGTCTACCGTGCAGGGGACGGGGTCCATCGGCGCTGGCTTGAACTGCGGCGCGCGTCGGCCAGTGTCGTCGAGAGATTGGGTATTGTTCTTAACCCCTATCATGCCTACGTGTGCGAGGCCGAGAAGCGCATGTTCGAGCATCCACGCCTCCGCGCGGTCATCTGTAACTCGAAGATGGTGCGCGACGATATCCGCCGGCGCTTTCGCGTCGATCCGGAAAAGTTGCACGTGATCTACAACGGAGTGGATATCGAGCATTTTCATCCGCGCGAGCGTGAGCGGCTCCGGCAGCGCGCCCGCGCCGAGCTTGGCATCGGCACCGAGGACTCGGTTTTCGTCTACGTCGGCTCCGGTTTCGCGCGTAAGGGCCTGCGGTCCGCAATCGATGCGCTTGCCCGTGCCGCGGATCCGCGATTCCAGCTGCTCGTGGCAGGACGCGACCGCGATGTCGCCAAATTCGAGCACAGGGCACGTGCGGCCGGTGTGGCGGCAAGGGTGCACTTCCTTGGTGGTCGGGAAGACATGCGACCGCCGTACGCGGCCGCCGATTGCCTCCTGCTGCCGAGCCTTTACGATCCATTCGGCACGGCCGTGCTTGAGGCCATGGCAATGGGACTTCCGGTAATCGTCAGCGCGCGCTGTGGCGCCGCCGAGCTCATCACATCCGGCGCGAACGGCTGGGTTTGCGATCCGAGCGACATCGCGGGAATCGCTCAGCTCATGCGTGCGGCTGAAACGGCCATTCGCCGCGGTGGCATAGACGCGACGGCGCGTGCGACGGCGGAGCGCTTTAGCGTGGATGCCATGGCCGCACAGCTACTTAGCTTATACGACCTGCTGTCCAAGAGACCTGCGGCCTCAATCGGCGACAATTGACGCCCTTGTCCCGACCGCACAACAGCCGCGAGCTCTACTTCCGCCTGCTGGGCTATGTTCGCCCGTATTACAAGGTGTTCGCGGTCGCCGTGCTCGGCATGGTGCTCGCCGCGGCGACCGAGCCGCTCTTCCCCGCGCTGATCAAGTTGCTCCTCGATGGCGCATCCGCGAGCGGCGGCCCCAGTTGGCCGCCAAGCGCCTTCGGCGCCGCCATCATCGTCGTGTTCGTCGTGCGCGGCATGCTCACCTTCACTTCGTCGTATTGCATGACGTGGGTAGCGAACAGAGTCGTGCTCGATCTGCGCGAGGCGATGTTTGCTCGCTTGGTGCGGCTGCCGGCGAAGTACTTCGATGACCAGACTTCGGGCAAGCTGCTCTCGAAGGTGGCGTACGACGTATCCGGTGTGACCGGGGCAGCCACCAACGTGCTGACTGTTGTGGTTAAGGATTCGATCGCAATCGTCGGACTGCTCGCGTACCTTTTCTACCTCAACTGGAAGCTTACGCTGATCGCGCTGGTCATCGGACCGCCGATCGCGTTGACAGTGCGCGTCATCTCGCGCCGCCTGCGGCGCATGTCGCGGGAAACACTGCGCTCGCTTGGCGACGTAGTCCAGGTGCTGCAGGAGACGATCGAGTGCCACAAGGTGGTCAAGGTCTTTGGCGGGCAGGAATACGAGACGCGCCGCTTCCTACGCAGCGCGCAGACGCTGCGCGGCTTCACCATGCGCGCGGAAGTCCCCGCCGCGCTGACCACGCCGATCACGCATACGTTCGCGGCCCTCGCCCTGGCGGTGATCATCTACATCTCGCTGCACGATGTGCTCGCCTCGCGCATGACGGTCGGCGACTTCGCCTCCTTCATGACCGCCATGCTGATGCTGCTCGCGCCGCTCAAGCATCTCAGCGAGATCAACAATGCGCTTCAGCATGGCCTCGCTTCGGCCGAAAGCGTCTTCGGCATGATCGACGCGCCGATCGAGGAGGATCGCGGCACGGTGGCCATCGGCCGCACGCGCGGCGACGTGAAGTTCGAGAAGGTCTGCTTCACGTATCCCACGCGCATTGAAGCTGCGCTTCTGGACATCGACCTGCACATCCGTCCCGGCGAGACGGTGGCGCTCGTGGGCGGCTCGGGCGGCGGTAAGACCACGCTCGTGAACCTGCTACCCCGCTTTTACGTGCCGACCGCCGGTCGCATCCTGCTGGACGGTCACGATATCCAGACGCTGACGCTCGAGAGCCTGCGCGCTAACGTGGCGCTCGTCAGCCAGGAGATCGTGCTCTTCAATGATTCGATCTACGCCAACATTGCGTACGGGCGGCTGGGTGGCGCGGCGGAAAAGGACGTGGTCGCCGCAGCCGAGGCCGCGCATGCGATGGAGTTCATCCGCGAGACTCCCGAGGGGCTTAGCACCCTCATCGGCGAAAACGGTTTGCGGCTCTCGGGAGGACAGCGGCAGCGCCTCGCCATCGCGCGAGCGCTTCTCAAGAACGCGCCGCTTCTCATCCTGGACGAAGCAACGTCTGCGCTCGATTCCGAATCCGAGCGGCAGGTGCAGGCGGCGCTCGACGCGCTCATGCGTGGGCGCACCACTATTGTCATCGCGCACCGCCTGTCCACCATCGAAGCTGCGGACCGCATTGCGGTGCTGGAGCGCGGGCGCATCGTCGAGACGGGCAGGCACGCGGAGCTGCTCGCGCGTGAAGGCGTCTACGCGAAGCTTTACCGCATGCAATACGCGGCCGAACGCGCCGCGGCGTGAACATAGTCCATACCGAGGCCTCCCTCGGCTGGGGCGGCCAGGAAATTCGCATCCTGAGCGAATCGCAAGGCCTCGCCGCACGCGGCCACGACGTGCAGCTCCTTTGTCCAGCGGAAGCGCGTATCTTCGCCGAAGCGGCGCGTTGGCGCGTACCGGTGACCGCGCTGCCGATCGGCCGCAAGCGCCCGGTCGGCGTGAAAGTGCTCTATCAGTGGCTCAAGCGCAATCGTTGCGACCTGGTCTGCACTCATAGCTCGACCGATTCGTGGCTCGCCGCGTTTGCGCTCCTCGCGCTCGGCCGCCCGGTGCCGATGGTGCGCATGCGCCACATCTCCGCCCCCGTTCCGACGAACGCACCGACCCGATGGCTGTACACGCAGGCGACCGCACGCATCGTCACCACGGGTGAAGCGCTCAGGAACGAACTGATCGAGCGCAACCGGTTCCCCGAGACTCGTATCGACTCGGTGCCCACCGGCGTCGATACGAAGCGTTACCGTCCGGGCGACCGAGCGGCGGCTCGGGCCGCGCTCAAGCTCTCACCTGACGCGGCGTTGGTCGGCATCGTCGCCACGCTGCGGGACTGGAAGGGTCACGAGTACCTCATCGACGCGCTGCCGGAAAGCGTGCGGCTTGTCATCGTGGGTGACGGCCCACGCAGGCAGATCCTGGAGAACTATGTCGACTCACGCGGCGTGAGAGCCAGAACGGTTTTTGCCGGAGACCAGGCGGACGTCGTGCCTTGGCTCCAGGCGCTCGATATCTTCGTGCTGCCGTCCTACGCGAACGAAGGTGTACCGCAGGCGCTGATCCAGGCCATGATGACCGGCCTGCCGTGCATTACTACGCATGCGGGTAGCATCGCCGAGCTGGCGCGCGACGGCGACACCGCGCTCGTCGTTCCCATCAGGGACGCCGGGGCGATCCGCTCGGCGTTGCAGCGCCTTTTGGACGACCAAGCGCTGAGAAAAAAAATCGGCGAGGCGG
>DASTQG010000067.1:0-9606 GCA_035761885.1 Steroidobacteraceae bacterium
CTGGCGTGCCCGCCTGCTGGCCGCTCAGGCAAAAATACGTGCGATGCTGGTCTGGATGGCCTGCGCGGCCGCGCGTGGATCGGCGGCGTCGCGAATGGGCCGGCCGACGACGATGTAGTCCGCGCCGCTGGCGAACGCCTCTTCCACCGAGACCACGCGTTTCTGGTCGTCGCTCGGGCGGTTCTCGACCGGGCGGATCCCGGGCGTGACCACCAGCAGCCGGGCGTCGATGTACCGGCGCAGCTCGCGGGCCTCGAGTCCCGAGGACACGACCCCGTCGCAGCCCGCTTCCAGCGCGCGCCGCGCGCGCGAGAGCACCAGCTGTTGCACGTCGCACTGGAATCCGAGGTCGTCGAGGTCGCCGCGGTCCAGGCTCGTGAGCACGGTCACCGCGAGCACTTTCACGTCCTTCTTGGCTTCGGCCGCGGCCTGCATGATCGACTGGTTGCCGTGCACGGTGGCGAAGGTGACGCCGCGATCGTTCAGGCGCCGGATCGCCGCCGCCACGGTCGCCGGCACGTCGAAGAACTTGAGGTCGACGAAGATGCGCTTGCCGCGCGCGGCCAGCCATTCCAGCAGCTCGAAATAGCCGCCGGCCATGAACAGCTCCAGCCCGATCTTGTAGAACTGCACCGCATCGCCCAGACGCTCGGCCATGCGCCGCGCGCTGTCGGCGTCGGGCACGTCCAGGGCGAAGATCAGGCGTTCCGCGGTCGGGATGTTCTTGGCCACGCTCAGCTCCAATTCTTCTTCCGATATCAGGTCCGCGCCGCTGGATCGTACAGGCGCTTGTGCTCGAGGATCGCGTAACGGTCGGTCATGCCCGCGATGTAGTCGGCGACGGCCCGGGCGCGGCCTTCCTCGCCGCGCTCGGCCTCCAGCTGCGCCGCGCTGTCGCGATGCTCCGGCGGCATCAGGTTGGGATCCGCGATGAACGCGGCGAACAGCTCGCGCACCACGCGCCGCGCCTTCGTGGTCATGCGTTGCACCTTGTAGTGCTTGTAGACGCGCTCACGCAGGAAACGCTTGAGCTCCAGGTGCTCGGCCGACACCTCTTCGCTCAGAGTCATGAGCACGCGCGGCTGTTTTCGCACGGCTTCGATGTCGGCCGGCGCCGCATCGCGCAGGAACTGCGCGCTCGTGACCACGACGTCGTTGACCACGCGGCCGATCATGCGGCGCACGACCTCGTGGACGAGCCGCCGCCCGGCGATGCCCGGATACGCGCGCAGCACTTCCGCGTGCTCGCGACCGAACAGCCGCGCCTCGCGCAGCTCCTCGACGCCGATCAGGCCGGCGCGCACGCCGTCGTCCACGTCGTGATTGTTGTAGGCGATCTCGTCGGCCAGATTCGCGACCTGCGCTTCGAGGCCGGGCTGCTCACGCCTGATGAAGCGCTCGCCCAACTCGCCCAGCTGGCGCGCGTTGGCCGCGGAGCAGTGCTTGAGGATGCCCTCACGACACTCGAACGTGAGGTTGAGGCCGGCGAACGCCGCGTACTGGTCCTCGAGGTGGTCGACGACGCGCAGCGATTGCAGGTTGTGCTCGAAGCCGCCGTAGTCGCGCATGCAGTCGTTGAGCGAGTCCTGCCCCGCGTGGCCGAACGGCGTGTGCCCGAGGTCGTGCGCCAGGCTGATGGCCTCGGTGAGCGTCTCGTTGAGGCGCAGCGCGCGCGCGATGGTGCGGCCGATCTGCGCCACTTCGAGCGAATGCGTGATGCGCGTGCGGTACAGGTCGCCCTCGTGATTCACGAAGACCTGGGTCTTGTAGACCAGGCGGCGGAACGCGGTGGAATGGATGATGCGGTCGCGGTCGCGCTGGTATTCGCTGCGGTAGCGCGGCGGCGGTTCGGCGTGCACGCGCCCGCGGCTGCGCTCGGGCCGCGCGGCGTAAGGTGCGAGCTCGCCCTCTCCGGTCGTCATGGTCCGAAATATTCCTCGAGCGTCGCGCGCAGCGCCGCATCGTCGTACTCGCGCGTGACGACCGGCAGGCCGATGCCGCGCAGCAGGACGAGCCGGATGCGCCCGCCCATCACTTTCTTGTCCAGCTGCATGAGCTCGCGCGCGCGCGGCGCCGAGCCGCGGTGCCTCGACCGGAAGTCCTGCGCGTTCCAGGAGCGCGCCGATGCGCCCGACTTCTTCCTCGCCCAGCCAGCCCTCGCGCTGCGAAAGGCGGGCCGCCATGAGCATGCCGACGCCCACGGCCTCCCCGTGCAGCCAGGTCTCGTAGCCGGTGGCGGCTTCCACCGCGTGCCCGAAAGTGTGCCCGAAGTTCAGGATGGCCCGCTCGCCGTCCTCGCGCTCGTCGCGGGCCACGATCTGCGCCTTGATCTCGCAGCTGCGCGCGATCGCGTGCGCGAGGCTCGGCGCATCGCCGGCCACCACCTCGTCGAGCTTCAGCTCGAGCCATGCGAGCAGCTGCGGGTCGGCGATCAGGCCGTATTTGATGACTTCCGCAAGGCCCGCCCGCAGCTCACGCGGCGGCAGGGTGCGCAGGGTCGCCGTATCGCTCACCACCGCGCATGGCTGGTGAAAGGCGCCGATGAGATTCTTGCCGGCGGGGTGGTTGACGCCGGTCTTGCCGCCGACCGAGGAATCCACCTGCGCCAGGAGTGTGGTGGGAATCTGCAGGTAGGCGATGCCGCGCTGATAGCACGCGGCGGCGAAGCCCGCGGTATCCCCGATGACGCCACCCCCGAATGCGATGACCGCGCCATCGCGGTGCACGCGCGCCGCCGCCAGCGCATCGATGACCCGCTCCACGCTCGCGAGAGTCTTGAATCGCTCGCCCTCGGGCAGCTCGAGCGTCTGCAGCTGGAAGTCGCGCAGCCCGAGTCGCAGCCGCTCGAAGTGCAGCTTGCGCACGCGCTCGTTGGTAACCACCAGCGCGGAGCTCGCGCGCAACACGCGCGCGAACAGCTCGGTCCGCGAAAGCAGGCCTTCGCCGATGAAGATGGGGTAACTGCGCGTCCCCAGGTCGATGGTGAGTTGTCTTGCCAAGGCCCGTCCGCCGGCGGTGGCGTCAGCGGCCAGTTTCTCCGAGCGCGCGCAGAATGTCATCGGTCACGACCTGCACCCGACGTCCGTCCGTCGCCACCGTGACGTCGGCGATTTCGGCGTACAGCGGCTCCCGCTCGCGGCTCAGCTCGTCCAGCCGCGTTCGCGGGTCCGTGTTGAGCAGCAGGGGACGGTGCCGGCCGTGCCGGGTGCGCTCCATTTGCTGGTGAATGGAGGCCTGCAACCACACCACCCGGCCGCGCTGCGCCAGAACCTGGCGATTCTCCGAGTGCAGAATGGCGCCGCCACCGGTGGCCAGCACGATGGGCTCCAGCAGCGTCAGCTCCGCAATGGCATCCCGTTCGCGCAGGCGGAAGCCCGCCTCGCCTTCCTTCTCGAAGATGAAGGGGATGTCGACGCCGGTGCGTTTCTCGATCTCGGCGTCGCTGTCGTGAAAGGTGAAGCGCAGGGCGCGCGCCAGCGCCCTGCCCACGGCGGTCTTGCCGGAGCCCATGGGGCCGATGAGGAACACATTGACTCGCGAAAGCATCGATATGCGGCGCTCTTTGCTCCGCGGCCGCTGCGCGCGGAGGTTGCTGCGTCGACTGATCGTACGGCTCTTGTGCCGCGAGTGCCCCCTGCCGGGGCATTGCAGGGCCCTCGGCGCCAAGGCCGCGCGCGTGCTCCTGCACGCGCGGCACTCCCGCCATCCCTGGCGGTCGGACACGCCGAGGGAGCCTGCAGGAGTACCGCGGCTGGGCTGCAATGCCCCGGCAGGGGGCGCTTGCGGCACCGCTAGCTTAGAATCAGTAGAGGTTCGCGCCCTCGCGCAGGATGCGCGGCGTCACGAAGATCAGGAGCTCGTCCTTGTTGTTGCGCTTGCTCGTGCTGCGGAACAGGACGTTCAGGCCCGGGATGTCGCCCAGCCAGGGCACCTTGTTCTCGGTGTCGCGATACTCCGTTTCCATGATGCCGCCCAGCACCACGGTCTGGCCGTCATTCACCAGCACCTGGGTCACGATCTCGCGCGTGTCGATCGAGGGGATCAACGCGCCCTGCGCGCCCTGGATGAACTGGCCCACGCTGTCCTTGGTGACCGTTAGGTCCATGATGATGCGGTTGTCGGGGGTGATCTGCGGCGTGACCTTCAGGCCCAGCACCGCCTTCTTGAACTGCACCGTGGTGGCACCGCTCGAGGAGGCTTCCTGGTACGGGATTTCCTGGCCCTGCTCGATCACCGCCTCGCGCTGGTTCGCGGTGACTACGCGCGGCGAGGAAATGATCTCGCCGCGGCCTTCGGCCTGCGCGGCCGACAGCTCGAGGTCCACGATGTAGTTGGAGTCGAGCATGGTGAGCGCGAAGCGGCCGGCCGGATTCGCGACCGGCAGGTTCACCATGTAGCGCTCGTCGACCGGGCGCGTGACGATTCCGGTCGGCGGCGGGGCGGCGTTGATGCCATCGCCCGGCACGTCGATCACCGGACCCGAGTCGTCGTCGGTGCCTGAATTCAGGCCGGTCGAGGCGCCGAGGATCGTGCCCGAGGAACCGTACGAGCCCGCGATCGCGCCACCGAAACGCACACCCAGGTCGCGCGAGAAGTCGTCGTTCACGATGACGATGCGCGCCTCGATGAGCACCTGCTTCACCGGGATGTCGAGCGTCGAAACCAGGCGGCGGATGTCGGACAGGCGGTCCGCGGTGTCCTGGATCAGCAGCGTGTTGGTGCGCTCGTCGATGGTCACGCTGCCGCGTCCCGACAGCAGTGAATTGGCGGCGCCCGACTTGATCAGGCTGGCGAGATCCGAGGCCTTGGCGTAGTTCACCTGCAGATACTCGGTGCGCAGCGGCGCGAGCTCCTGCAGGTCCTTGCGCGCGGCCAGCTCGGCCTTCTCGCGCGCCGCGAGCTCTTCGGTCGGCGCGACGATGATGACGTTGTCCTGGCGGCGCTTGTCCAGGCCCTTGGTGCGCAGGACGATGTCCAGCGCCTGGTCCCACGGCACGTTCTGCAGGCGCAGCGTGACGTTGCCCTGCACCGAGTCGCTGACCACGATGTTCTGGCCGCTGGTGTCGGCCAGCAGCTGCAGCACGGCGCGCGTCTCGATGTCCTGGAAGTTCAGGGTGAGGCGCTCACCGGTGTATTCCTTCTTGTCGTCGATGGTCGAGGTGCTGCGCACCGCGGGCTTGATCTCGACCGTGTACTGGTTGTCGGACTGGTAGGCGAGCTGCTCGAAGTCGCCGCCCGCGGAAATGACCAGGCGCGAGCTGTCGTTCACCTTGAGGGCGTCGACGGTCTGCACCGGCGTCGCGAAGTCGATCACGTCGTAGCGGCGCATCAGGTCCTTGGGCAGGTCGGCGCCGCCGAAGTCCACGACGATCTGCGTGCCCTGCTGGCGCAGGTTCACGGGCGTGCGCGGGTCGCTCAGGTCCACGATGATGCGGCCTGCACCGTCGGCGCCGCGGCGGAAGTCGATGTTACGGATGCTGCGCGGGCCGCTGGCCATGGTCGGCGCGCGCTGCTGCGCGCTGGCGGCGTTGCCATTGCGCGGGGCGGGAGCGGCCCCGGCGGAGGCGGCAGTCTGCGTTCCACCGATGGTGACCAGGATGTTGTTGCCATCGACACGCGTCGTGTACGGCATCAGCTGGTCGACGTTGAGCACCAGGCGCGTGCGGCCGCCGGCCTCGGCTGCGAGGATGGTGTCCACGCCGCCGGACTTCACGTCGATGCGCCGCGACTCGAGCGCGAGGCTCGTGTTCGGCAGGTCCAGCGCGATGCGCGCCGGGCGGTCGATGGTGAAGCTCAGCGGCTCCGGCGCCGGACCGCTCATGCGCAACCGCAGCTGCAGCTGCTGTCCGGGGAGCGTCTGCACGTCGATCGCTTCGAGCTTGGTGCTTTCGGTTTGCGCGAACGCGCCGCCCGAGAGCGCAACCGTCGCCAGCGCGACGGCGGCGCAGGCACGGCCCGTGCGCTGCAACCAGTAACCCAGCCGGTTCATCCCAGTCATTTCAGCGTACTCCCTAAGAGATCAGTCGCTCAGACCGATGGCCGCGGGGCGCTCCATATACCCGCCCATCCCGTCCGGAACGATCTCGACCAACGAAATCTTCGAATCATTGATGGAAACGATCTTGCCGTCGTTCTGCCCCATGTACTGCCCGGGCAGCACACGGTGCACTAGCCCGTCCTTGGTCTGCACCAGGCCATAGGAACGGCCGTCGAGCCTGAGCGTGCCGACCATGGTCAGCGTGTCCAGCGAGAACTGCTCGAGGAACTCGCGATTGCGGCGCGAATCCGGGCGCACGCCGCCGGCAACCGCCGCCGGCGCACCCGGTGCGAACGGCGAGCGCAGCGTGGCCGCGTTGTAGGCGAACGACTCGTAGGGCTTCACCTCGGGCAGCGGCTCGATGCGCCCGCCCGGGCGTTTCTTCATGTCCGCGATCCACTGCTCGAGCTCTTCCTTGTCGGTCGTGCAGCCGGACAGGGCGCCGAGCAGGAAGGCGGCGGCGAGGATCGCGGCAAAGGTTCGCATCGGCTCACGCTTGCTCATGGGTGGCTACTCTCAAGTGCTCGCCGGCTTGGGCTTGCGCTTGCCAGGCTTCTTGCCTTCCGCGGCCGGCTTCGCCGCCTGGGTCTCATCCTCGTCCAGGTAGCGATAGGTCTTGGCCGTCACGTCCAGCATCAGCTGGTCGAGCCCCGCGTCCTTGCTCTCCGGCCGTACCTCGATGTTGTGCAGCGTGACGATGCGCGGCAGCGCGGCGATGCCGCTCACGAACGTACCGAGCTCGTGGTAGTTGCCCGTGAGACGGATGCGGATCGGAAGCTCCGCGTAGAAGTCGCGGCGCACCTCGTTGGCCGGCTGGAACAGCTTTTCTTCCAGCCCGGCGGCGAGCCCGGTCTGCGAAATGTCGACCAGCAGGCTCGGCACCTCGGTCTTGCCCGGGAGCTGGCGCAGCATGGCGCCGAACGTGCGTTCCATTTCGGCGAGCTGGACCTTGTACTGCTCGAGGTTCGCCGCCTTGCGCTGCTTGGCATCGAACGTCTGGCGCAGCTCGACTTCCTTCTGCTCGGCCTTCAGCAGCTCGGGGCGCTGCTGGTTCCACACGAAATACCAGATGAGAAAGCCGGTGACGACCAGGAAGATCAGCCCGGCCAGCATCAGCCGGAACGGCAGGGGCCAGCGACCGATGTCGCGGCGGTCGAGTGTCTTGAATTGTTCGAGGAGGGTCACGGCGCCGCCTCCTCACCCGGGAGCTGCACGCCCACCTGGGTGGCAAACAGCGTGAAGTCGCTGCCGAGCGCCGTGCCACGCTTGGTCTCCACGACCTCGAGATCCGGGTTCTCCATCCATTCCGACGCGTCGATGTTGCGCATCAGCGCCGAAACACGCGTGCTGGACTGGGCCACGCCCTTGATCTCCAGCCGCTTGTCGGTCTGCTTGACGGAGGTGAGATACACGCCGTCGGGCAGCGTGCGCGCGAGCTGGTCGAACAGGTGCACGACCTCGGGACGCGAGCGCTGCAGTTTCTCGATCACTTCCATGCGCGCCTTCATGCGCGCGCGTTGCGCTTCCAGGCCCAGGATCTCGGTGATCTGGGCGTCGAGCTTCTCGATCTCGCGCTCCAGCAGCGCGTTCTTCTCGTTCTGCGAGGCGATCGCGCCCTGCACGCTCAGGTACACCAGACCCGTCACGACGGCCGCCGCGCCGATCGCGATGCCGGTCCAGACGCCGAACTGCTTTTGCCGGGCTTTGCGCTCCGCGGCGCGCCAGGGAAGTAGGTTAATGCGTGGCATCAGTCGAAACTCCGCAACGCCAGGCCGCAGGCCGTGAGCAACGCGGTGGCGTCCTTCTTGACCGCCTGCGCCTTGGCCTTGGAGGAAATCTTCATCTGTCCGAGCGGATCGCCGCGTTCGGCCGGAATGCCGACACGGCTCGCGATCACGTCGTCCACGCCGACGATGTTGGCGCACCCGCCGCACACCAGGATTTTCTCGGGCTGCTCGCGTCCGCTGCCGGAGGCGAGATAGAACTGCAGCGAGCGGCTCACCTGCTGCGTCATGTCGTCGATGAACGGATCGAGGACCTCGGGCTGGTAGTTGCTCGGCAGCCCGCCTTCCTTCTTGGCGCGCCCGGCCTCTTCCATGCTCAGGCCGTAGGTGCGCATGATCTCCTCGGTGAGCTGCTGCCCGCCGAAGGCGAAATCGCGCGTGTAGATGACCTTGAGGTCCTTGAGCACGCTGAACGTGGTGCTGCTCGCGCCGAAGTCGATCACGGCGATGGCGCGGTCGATGCCGCCGTCGGGCATCTGGTGCGTGAGGAGCTTGCAGGCGTTCTCGAGCGCGAACGCCTCGACGTCGACGATCTTCGCGGTCAGGCCCGCAGCCTGCACCGCGTTCTGGCGCTGCTCGACGTTCTCGGTGCGCGTGGCGACCAGCAGCACGTCCATCATGTCCGGGTCCTTCTCGGAGGGCCCGATCTTCTGGAAGTCGTAGCTGACCTCTTCCATGGGGAAGGGGATGTACTGGTCGGCCTGCAGCTCGACCTGGCCCTCGAGCTCGTTCTCGCCGAGCGTCTTGGGCATCTGGATGACCTTGGTGATGGCGGCGTCGCCGCTGATGGCGATGGCCGCTTCCTTGCTCCTGGCGCCCGAGCGCTTCACGGCGCGGCGGATCGCCTCGCCGACGGCCTCGGCGTCGACGATCGCCTTTTCATTGATCGCGTTGTGCGGAGTCGGCTCTGCGGCGTACGACTCGACGCGGTACTGCCCCCCACTCAGGCTCAGCTCAATGAGCTTCACCGAGGAGGTGGTTATGTCAAGGCCCAGCAGCGGGCGGTACTTCGGTCCAAACAGCACAAAATTTCCCTTTTGCGATCAGAAACTTAGTTGCCGAACCGCGGATTCAGGCGAAAAAGCGGGCGAATTTATAGCAGTGAACTGTTAAATCGGGCGTGACTACATTCACACAATGATCGCGTGTCCTGAATGGGCTAAACCCTTATTCGGATTCGCGAAATGTGATGCGCGCCTCACCCCCGGACTGAATCGGTTCTTCTCGCGGTTCTTTTTGCCGCGCAAGCTTCAGGTCGGCGGGATGTCTAGGACAGAGTGAGCGTCGAGGCCGGAACGATCAAGTGATGAACTTGCCCAAAAAAATGGTTTACCGTTCCGCCGAGCAACCCCGCTGTCGTAGGCACTGTCCCTTAGACCGGTGGCTTTGCGTCCCCACCTTTCGGTGAGTTTGCCCTTGAATCCCGGGCTACTATGCATAAGCGACTTCGCTAAAGCAAGAACTTAGAGTTCCTTCCTGTGAATCAACGTTACCTGCGCATCGGCCTCGTCGTCTTCGCTTTTCTGACCGTCGTCGCCGGAGCAATTGGCTACGCCGCTCTGTCCGCCTACGTCTATCTCGCACCCTCCCTCCCGGACGTGGCCGCGCTGCGCGACGTGCAGTTGCAGGTGCCGTTGAGGGTCTACAGCCGCGATGGACGGCTGATCGCACAGATCGGTGAGTACCGCCGCATTCCGGTGGCATACGAACAGGTGCCCAAGCAGCTCGTGCAGGCGGTTCTCGCCGCGGAGGACGACCGTTTCTTCGCACACCACGGCGTCGACT
>DASTQG010000068.1:0-7980 GCA_035761885.1 Steroidobacteraceae bacterium
AACCGCGAAACCGGCGCGTTGCATCTGGACGCTCGTCGCCACCAGCGCGGCCCGCTTCTGCTTTTCTTCGCTCATGTGCGTTACTTGCGGCGCTCCGGAAACAACGAAACCAGGCTCTCGCGCTCAGCCTTCGCGACGCCCCGCTCCGTGATCAACCCCGTCACCAGCCGTGCGGGCGTCACGTCGAATGCCGGGTTCGCCGCAGGCGTGCGATCGGCGGCCACCTGTACTTCCACGACGTCACCCGCGGCGGTGCGTCCGCGCAGGTGCGTGACCTCGCGCGCTGCGCGCTCCTCGATCGGAATCTGACGAATGCCATCGCTCAGGGTCCAGTCGATGGTCGACGAAGGCAGCGCCACGTAGAACGGCACGCCGTTGTCACGCGCCGCGAGCGCTTTCGCGTACGTTCCGATCTTGTTCGCCACGTCGCCGTTGGCCGTGGTGCGATCGGTGCCGACGATGCAAACGTCGATCTGGCCGCGTTGCATGAAATGCGCCGCCGCGCTGTCGGCGATGAGCGTGTGCGGCACGCCGTGCGCGCCGAGCTCGTACGCCGTGAGTGAGGCGCCCTGATTGCGCGGCCGGGTCTCGTCGACGTACACATGCAGTTTCGTGCCAGCGTCGTGAGCGGCGTAGATCGCCGAGAGCGCGGTGCCCCAGTCCACGCAAGCGAGCCAGCCGGCATTGCAGTGCGTGAGCACGTTCAGCGGCTTGCCAGCATGCGCGCGCGCGATCTCGCTGAACACTTTGGCGCCGTGCACACCGATCGCGCGGCAGACTTCCACGTCTTCGTCCGCGATCGCGGCGGCCTCTGCATAAGCGCGTGCTGCGCGGTCCTTCGCCGGCAGCGGCCTCAGCACGGCGGCCATTCGATCGAGTGCCCAGTGCAGGTTCACCGCTGTCGGCCGCGTACGCGCCAGCGTATCGAGCGCGTGCTCGAGTGACGCGTCGCCCGGATCCTTGCGCAGCGCCAGCGCGACTCCGTATGCGGCGGTCACGCCGATCAGCGGCGCGCCACGCACCAGCATCGTGGTGATCGCATCCGCCGCCTGCTCCATCGTCGTCAGGCGCTTCAGCTCGAAGGCGAACGGCAGTTTCGTCTGGTCGATCACGACGACGGTGCTGCCGTCGTCGTCCACGAAGATGCTGCGATAGTGCTTGCCGCCGACGCGCATCTCAGTGCCCCTCGAACGCGATCAGCGAGCGTACCGGCACGTCCATGTCCTGAAGTTTCTGCGTGCCGCCGAGCTCGGGCAGGTCGATGATGAAGCACGCCGCGAGCACTTCGGCGCCGATCGAACGCAGCAGTCTCACTGCGGCGGTGGCCGTGCCGCCCGTCGCGATCAGGTCGTCGATCAGGATCACGCGCTCGCCCGCACCCACCGCGTCACGATGCATCTCCATCTGGTCGATGCCGTACTCGAGCGAGTACGCGATGCTCACCGTCTCGTGCGGAAGCTTGCCCTTCTTGCGGATAGGCACGAAGCCGGCACACAGCTGATGCGCAACCGCGCCGCCGAGGATGAATCCGCGCGCCTCGATGCCGGCGACCTTGTCGACGCGCGCGTCCTTCCACGGCCGCACCAGCTCATCGACCGCACGGCACAAAGTCGCTGCGTTGCCGAGCAGCGTCGTGATGTCGCGGAACATCACGCCCGGCTTCGGGTAATCCGGAATCGTGCGGATCGCCGCACGCAGTTCCTCGGCCAGTTGTGGGTCGGCGGCGTGGGTCTTCACCGCACCCTCCCGCGGCTCAGCACGCGACCAGCGACCGCATCGAGCTTCGCGAGCAGCTGCGGATTGCGAGCTTCCGGCGCGGTGATGATCGCGTGCTCCAGCGCGGTATCCGAGCCGATCGGGCATGGCTCGTGATCTCGCGGGAAATCGCGCGCAAGACGCGCCACAAGGCGCTGCACCGTGCCCGTGTTGGCACGCATCACGGCCAGCAGCGCGGGGATGTCGACACCGGCACGCTCCGCGTGCCACGCGTCGAAGTCGGTGACCATCGCGATCACCGCGTACGGCAGCTCCGCTTCGCGCGCGAGCCTGGCTTCGGGCATGCAGGTCATGTTGACGACATCGTACCCCAGCGCCTTGTAGGTGCGTGACTCGGCGGCCGTGGAGAACTGCGGGCCTTCCATGCACAGCGCCGTACCACCCATGTGCACTGCGATCTTCTCCTTGCGGGCCGCTGCCGCGACGCGTGCGACGAGGACAGGCGATACCGGCGAAGCCAGCGCAACGTGCGCGACGCAACCGTTGCCGAAGAATGACCCCGCGCGCTGCGTGGTGCGATCGACGATCTGGTCGATCAGCACGAACGTGCCCGGCGGCAGCTCCTCCTTGTAGGACCCGCAGGCACAGACCGACACGAGATCCGTCACGCCCGCGCGCTTGAGTGCGTCGATGTTCGCGCGATAATCGATCCCGGAAGGCGACAGACGATGGCCGTGGCCATGACGCGCGAGGAACACCACCTGCGTGTCGCCGATGCGCCCGAACCGCAACGCATCCGAAGGCTCGCCCCAGGGCGAGGCGATCCGTTCCTCGCGCGCGTCTTCGAGGCCGGGCAGGTCGTAGACCCCGGAGCCGCCGATGATGCCGAGCACCGCGCGCGTCATTCCTGGCTCACCGTCTCAGCTCGTTCAGGAAGATCGTGCGACCTCCGATGCGCAGATCGTTGAACGCGGGCGCGACCACGGTATAGCGGCCGGCGGCCAGGTCCTCGAACAACTGGCGATTATCTTGCGGCTCGTCAGCGATCGACGCCAGCGCGCCCCTGCGCCACTGATCTCCGCTCTTCTGGAAGACCGAAACGCCGCGCCGCGTCACCACGGCCGCCTCCTCGACGCCATCGCCGTCCAGGTCGACGAACAGCAGGGCGCGCTCGCTCGCAACATTACCGAGTGGCGCGCCGCCCTGCTGCAGATCGTTCGCGATCACGCGCGCGAGCTCCCTGTCGACGGTGCGTCCTTGCGGATAGACAGGGGTCATTTCCATCACACTACGTGAATCGACCAGTAAGGGCGCGTGGCGGTAGTCGATCGCCCTCACGCCGCGGGCGAACCTGGCCATGACCTGCTCGCGCTCTCCACCTTCCAGGGACGCGAAGCGCTCGACGTGGCGGCGCCCATAGGCACCCGCACCGAACTGCAGGTAGCGCATCACGTCTTCCAGTTCCTCGTCGCTGACGCTTGCAGCGCGCGCGGCCTGGCTCTGCGCCGCGAAACGATACGGCGACAGCAACGGCGTGAACGTCAGGAGCAACGTTGCGATGAGCGCAAGCGCCACGACGACGTTCACTCGCTCGATCCCGCGCATCCAGGGCCCGGTGCGCATCGCAGCCATCGCGTAACCGACTGCGTAGCAGAGCGCGGCACCTGCAACGATCAACGCATAGACGCGGGCAACCGTCACGCCATATTCGCCGATGCGCACGATCAGCGCGTAAATCGCCACGGCAGCCACCACGGACATCAGCGGCACGATGAAACGCAACGCGAGACCGAGCCAGCGCGGATAGGGCTTTTCTGGAGCGCCGTTCTGATAGGCCGCGTTGAGCAGCGCGACCGTTACGGCCGTCAGCCAAAGAAGCCATGCGGCGCCGATCGCGCGCTCGCCTTCGAACACCAGGTTGGGCAGCTTGAACAGCAGCGTCGGCGTGAACAGCAGCAGGATCAACGCGGCCACGGGCGCGAGCCACTTGAGCAGGCCCAGGATCTGCTCGCGCGCCACGCTTACGAGTTTCTCTACCGAGCCCACCAGGTGCATCGACAGGCCGAAGGTGAGCGCGGTGAACGGGTAGATGAACGCTTCGTCGGTGAAGATGTCCTCGAAGATTTCGTAACCGAGCGTCTTGAAGAGCACGGCCCACAGGCCGAGCAGCAGCCAGAACGCGCCGGTGAACAGACCTGCTTCGAGCAGCGTGAGCTTGTTCTGCCACGCGGTCGAGAACAGCGCGTCGTAGCCATAGCGCCAGTGCCCATGCTCGAGGCGGCAGCGCAGGAACGGCATGCACAGCAGCCACAGCAGCGTCAGCGTCAACCCAAGCACCCATGCGGCCTCGCCGTCGACGATGCCCTCTTGCGGGTTACCCACGTTCGTACCGAACTGCCAGCCGATGCCGGCGCAGAGGACCACCATCACGCCGACGGCAATCCACAGCACGCGCTCGCGCCAGTGCGCCGAGAGCAGGTGGATCGTCACCGGCACGAGCACGACCGAGGTGTAGAAGAACGTGAGCCAGCGCAGATCCGTCGCCGGCCAGTGCTCGGTCTCGATCGCGACGTGCAGGCGGAACAGGACGAGGCCCTGCACCGCTGCGAGCAGCAGCGTGAGCCACAGTCGCGGATTGTCTTTGAAGGTGGACAGTTGCATGGCCCTTCCCTCAGCAGCGATGCGGTGAACGGCAACCGGGCCTTACGGCGCGGGCTTCGCCTGCGGTGTCGCCTTGGGTTCCGGCGCGCGCTCACGCGCGCCCGCCGCAACGCCCAGCAGGATCAGCACACAGATGAACCCGACCGCCGGCACGTTCCCGACGCGCGCATAGGGCGTAAGCCCCGTGCGCGGATAGATGACGGCCTGCAATACTCCGGGCTTGAACTGCGGAATCGAATCGATGACTTCGCCGTGCGGCCCGATCACGGCCGTGATGCCGTCGTTCGCGGCGCGCAGCAGGTAGCGGCCCCCTTCCAGCGCACGCAGCCGCGCGATCTCCAGGTGTTGGTGCGGCGCCGTCGAGTCGCCGAACCATGCATCGTTGGTGACGTTCACCAGCACTGTGGCATCGTGCAGCACCGCTCGCATCTCCGAGCCGTACGCATCCTCGTAGCAGATGGTCGCACCGAGTTTCACGCCCGCGGCGTTCAGCGCCGCCTGGTTGCGATCGCCGGGCGCGAAGTCCACGTACGGCAGGCTCATGAGTCGCATCCAGCTGCGCACGAACTTGGGCACGGGGAAGAACTCGCCGAACGGCACCAGGCGGCGCTTGTAGTACCACTCCAGGTCGTCGCTCATGGCGAGCAGGCCGTTGCGATACTGCTTGCGCTCGAAGTCGTGGCGCAGCAGGCCCATCACCACGTCGCTGCCGCTCGCGCGCGCCTGCAGGTACAGCGTCTTGAGATAGTCCTCGAGCTCGTGCGCCAGGCCCGGGAGCGCCGCTTCGGGCCAGATGATGAGATCGACGCCGAGCGCCTGCTGAGTGAGATCGCGGTAGAGCTTGAGCGTGTAGTCGTAGTTCTTTTCCTGCCACTTCTGGTCCTGCGAGATCGCGCCTTGCACGAGCGCCACCGTGAGGCGCCCGTCCGCGCGCTGCGTCCACTCGCGTCCTTCGAGTGCGGCGCCTCCGCTCCAGATGGCGACGAGGGCCAACGCAGCGATGGCGCGCTCGCGCATGCTGCCGCGAATGAGCAGGAACAGCGCGCCGGCGGATATCGCCACCAGCAGGCTCATGAAGTACACGCCGCCCAGCGGTGCGTAGCCGGCGAGCCAGGAATCGATCTGGCTGTAGCCCAGCGCGAGCCACGGGAAGCCGCTGAGCACCCAGCCGCGCAACCATTCCACGAGAACCCACAGCGCCGGGATCGCGAGCAGCCACACGATGACGCCCGTGCGTCTGAAAAAACGCGCGGCGACATAGCCGACGAGGGCGTGATACGCGCCCATGATGGCCACGAGGCTGAGCATCAGCAGGATCGCGACCCACAACGGCGCGCGGCCGAACACGTGGATGCTCGTGTAGAGCCAGTAGGTGCCGGCGAGGAACGTTCCCGAGCCGAAGCAGAAGCCGAGCCACGCGGCGCGGCGCCGCGGCGCGCCGTCCCACATCAGGAAGAGCCCGGTCAGGCACAGGACGGCGAGCGGGAACAGTCCGAACGGCGCGAAAGCCAGCGACAGGGCTGCGCCGAGGATCAGCGACGCGAGGCCGCCCCAGCGATCGAGCAGCCGCAGCGCGAGGGGACGGGTAATGCGCCTGGCTCCTAGCTGGAGGCCGACATCTCTTCGGGACGCGGCGGCACGTCGCGGGGCATGGTCACGCGCAGCGTCTCGATGCGGCGCCGGTCGGCGCGCTGCACCCGGAACTCAATGCCTTCCACCGTCACCGACTCGCCGCGGCGCGGCAGGCGCCCGAGCTCGTGCGTCACGAGCCCGCCGATGGTGTCGTAGTCCTCGTCCTCGAACTCGGTGCCGAAGTACTCGTTGAACTCGGAGATGCGGGCCACGGCGCGCACGCTGAACTGGCGCGAGCTTTCGCGCCGGATCAGCTGATCGTCCTCGACGTCGTACTCGTCGTCGATCTCGCCCACGATCTGCTCGATCACGTCCTCGATCGTCACCAGGCCCGACACCCCGCCGTACTCGTCGACGACGATAGCCATGTGGTTGTGCGAGCCGCGGAATTCCTTGAGCAGGACGTTGAGGCGCTTGCTCTCCGGCACGATGACCGCCGGGCGCAGGAACTCGCGGATGTCGAACTCCTCCGTCTTCTTCTCGACGAAGAGTTTCAGAAGGTCCTTGGCGAGCAGGATGCCGAACACCTGGTCGCGGTCGTCGCCGATCACCGGATAGCGCGAGTGTCCCGCTTCCACGACGATCGGCAGGATCTTCTCGGGCGGATCCTCGCGCTGGATGACCACCATCTGCGAGCGCGGCACCATGATGTCGCGCACCTGAGTGTCCGCCACTTCCAGTACGCCCTCGAGCATCGAGAGCGCATCGACGTCGATCACGCCGCGACGGCTCGCCTCGGCGAGCTGCTCGCCTAGCTCCTCGCGGTCGCGCGGCTCGCCGCGCGTCAGCCGGCGCAACCATCGGCCGGTGGAATTCTGGTCGTCAGGCACGTTGAGTCTCATAGGGGTTGATGTATCCCAGTTGCTTGAGGATCGCGATCTCGCGTCGTTCCATGCGCTTCGCATCCGCGTCGCGCTCGTGGTCGTAGCCCAGCAGGTGCAGCGTGCCGTGCACGATCATGTGCGCCCAGTGGGCCTCGCGCGACTTGCCCTGCTCGCGCGCCTCGCGCGCCACGACCGGCGCGCACACCACCACGTCGCCGAAAAAGGGGACATTCACATTTTCCCGGCCACCTGACTGCGAGTGGAGTCGGCCACGTCCGCGTGTCCTTCCGTTCCCGGAAAATGTGAATGTCCCCTTTTCCAGTCCGAACGACAGCACGTTGGTGGGTTGGTCCTTGCCGCGGTACTCGCGGTTCAGGCGCCTGCTTTCCGCGTTGCCGACGACGCGCACCGACAGCTCGCCGGCCGTGCGCGCACCGAGCGCGGCGCGGGCCCAGCCCGCTATGCGCCGGCGCGAGGGAGCCCAGGGCTCGCGGCGCGCGTACTGCACTTCCACGGCCGACGGCTTGCTCACGTCTGCTCCGGCGGCGTACGTGCCTCGTAGGCCTGCACGATCCGCTGCACGAGTGGATGGCGCACCACGTCGCGCGCGGTGAAAAACGTGAAGGCCACGCCCTCCACACCCTTCAGCACCTCCGCGCCGTGGCGCAGGCCCGAGGTGCGACCCGCCGGCAGGTCGGTCTGGGTCACGTCGCCCGTGACCACGGCCTTGGAGCCGAAGCCGATGCGCGTCAGGAACATCTTCATCTGCTCGACCGTCGTGTTCTGTGCTTCGTCCAGGATCACGAACGCATCGTTGAGCGTGCGCCCGCGCATGAACGCGAGCGGCGCGACCTCGATGACGTTGCGCTCCACCAGGCGCGCCACGCGATCGAACCCCAGCATCTCGTAGAGCGCGTCGTACATCGGCCGCAGGTAGGGATCGATCTTCTGCGCCATGTCGCCCGGCAGGAAGCCGAGGCGCTCGCCCGCTTCCACGGCGGGGCGCACCAGCACGATGCGGCGCACGCGATCCGACTGCAGCGCTTCCACGGCGCAGGCAACCGCCAGATACGTCTTGCCCGTACCCGCCGGACCGATGCCGAACGTCAGGTCGAAGTCGCGGATGCTCGACAGGTACTGCTTCTGG
>DASTQG010000069.1:0-2101 GCA_035761885.1 Steroidobacteraceae bacterium
CCGGTGCTGAACCGCGTGCGCGCTCACAAGGGCATCGACTTCGCCGCGGCGACCGGCACGCCGATCAAGGCGGCGGGCGCCGGGCGCATCGTCAGCCGCGGCCGCAACGGCGGCTACGGCAACGTGGTCGTCCTCTCGCACAGCGGCGGAATCACGACGCTCTACGGGCACATGTCGCGCTTCGCCAAGGCACAGAAAGTCGGCGACCGTGTCCAGCAGGGCCAGGTGATCGGCTACGTCGGCAGCACGGGTCTCGCCTCGGGACCGCACGTGCACTACGAATACCGCGTGAACGGCGTGCACAAGAACCCGGCGAAGGTGACGGTGCCGAAGGCGGACCCGATCCCGGCGAGCCTGATGGCCGATTTCAAGTCGCAAACCGTGCCGCTGCTCGCACGCCTCGAGCCGCCGGCTGCGCCGCCGGTGCAGGTGGCACGCGCGGCGAGCGGCACCGGCAGCGCCGGCGGACGTTAGGTCGAGAAGGACGAACCGCAGCCGCAGGTCGTGCTGGCGTTCGGGTTGCGGATGACGAATTGCGCGCCTTCGAGATCTTCGCGGTAGTCGATCTCGGCGCCGGCGAGGTACTGGAACGAAAGCGGGTCCACCAGGAGCGTGACGCCCTGGTTCGGGAACTCCGCGTCGCCTTCCTCGACCTTCTCGTCGAAGGTGAACCCGTACTGGAACCCGGAGCAGCCGCCCCCGGACACGAACACGCGCAGCTTCAGCTTCGGGTTGCCTTCCTCACGGATCAGCTCGCCCACCTTGCGTGCGGCGGCGTCCGTAAAGACCAAACCCTCGATTGTCTGCGCAGATTCGTTCACGGCTGTGTCCAGTGCCGGGTCCATCCGGCCATCAATCGAATTGTAAGTCCCGGCCCGAGGGGGGTCAAAGCGCCGGCGCGTCCCCGCCCTCCACGCGCCAGTCGAACGTCTGCTTCGACGGCTCGCGGTTGCGCCCGAGCAGGTACTCCACATGGAGGCGCTGGGGCTGGAAATCCAGCGGCAGCTCGATCGGCACCTCGATCTGCTGGAAGAAGCGCAGCGAGAACGGGAACTGCTTGCGCTCGTCGACCTCGATGTCCGCGAGCGGCAGGATCGCGGTTTCCGCGCCTTGCCTGCCTTCGACCGCAAATGTCACCGTTCCGTTCGCGACCGTGTCGCGGGTCGCCGCCTGCACCAGCGTGATGAGCACGCGGTATTGGCGTTCCTCCTCCTCGGCGCGGACGCTGAGCTCCTGCACGCGCAGCGCTCCGGAACCATACTGGCGCACCACGAGGCCGCGGTAGAACTGCAGCTCCTGTTTCTGCCGCGCGGTTTCCACCTGCAGCTCCCCCATCATCTGCTGCGCGTCCGTCTGCGCCTGGCGATCGACCCGCTGGTCGACCTCCGCGACCGCCACGCGGTGGCGCAGCTCATCGTTCTCGTCCGACAGCGCCTGGTTGCGCTTGCGCAGGTCGAGCCGCTCCAGCATCGAGCTCACGACGAAGTAGCCCGCGCTCGCCCGCCCGAGCTCGAAGGCGCCCCAGGCGAGCGCGAGAATCCCGAGCGCCGCGAAGGTCGCGAGCCAGCGGCGCTTGCCGAATTTCTCGCTCAATGGCGCAGGCCGTCGCTAGAATCGCGGGCAGGACGGGAGCGCGAACCGATGCCCTGGATCAAGGCCTGGCACGTGATCTTCATGGTGACCTGGTTCGCGGGACTCTTCTACCTGCCGCGGCTCTTCGTATATCACGCTTCGGCCACGGACGCCGCCGGCATCGAGCGCCTCCGCGTCATGGAGTCGCGCCTCTTCGTCATCATGACGATCGGAGCCGTCCTGACTGCGGCTTTCGGCGCCTGGCTCCTGGCCCTGAGCCCTGGCCTGCTCGAGACGGGGTGGATGCGCGCCAAGCTCGTGCTCGTCGCCCTGCTCATCGGATACCACGCATTCACCTGGCGGCTCATGCGCGACTTCGCCGTCGGGCGGAACGCCCGCAGCGCGCGCTGGTACCGGTGGTTCAACGAGGTGCCTTCGCTGCTTCTCATCGGCATCGTGCTGCTCGCGGTCGCACGCCCCTTCTGAATCACGCGTCAGCGTCCCGCGCATCCGCGCCGGGTCGCTCGCG
>DASTQG010000070.1:0-2186 GCA_035761885.1 Steroidobacteraceae bacterium
GTTGTCGTACACCAGGCCGATCAGGAACGAACGCCGGAACGCCAGCCCGCGCGCCTGCGGGTCGGGCGTGTAGCCCACGCGGCGCATGATCTCGTCGACGCGCACGCGCGTCTCTTCCTTTACGAAGGGCGACTGGTTCAGGACCCGGGAAACGGTCTTCTTCGACACACTCGCCAGGCGCGCGATGTCGTTGATGGTGGGTTTGCGGTCGCTGAGCACCGTCAGCGCGGGCTCCCTCGCGTGGACGACGGCGGCCGACGTGAGATGCCCGCGGGGTGCGTTCTTCGACTTCTTTGCGGCTGGCATGGGTTTCGCGACTATAGCTCGCCAGAGCGGCCCGTCCACGCAGGGACTTGCGGGACTCCCGCGCCGGCCGCGGAGCGGTGAGGTAATACGCGGTAATTCCTGCAATGACACCGGTTACCGTACCAGCTATCATGCGCAAAGGCTACTGTGGTCGCGAGCCATGACTGACCCCTCATTCCGGCCGGCCGGCGGCGCCTGCTGGCGCGTGCACGTCGACGACGATGTCGCGGTCGCCCTGCGCGTGCTGCAACCGGGCGAACGGGTGCGGGTGGGCTCCAGCGAGCTTACGGTGGCCGAAACGATCCCCAGCGGCCACAAGGTCGCATTGCACCAGATCGAATGCGGCCACGACGTGCGTAAGTACGGCTGGTCGATCGGCCGCGCAACGCAGGAAATTGCGGCCGGCGCTCACGTGCACAGCCACAACCTCGCGACAAAGCTCGGTGGTGTGGCCGACTATTGCTATGAAGGCTCGGCGGGGCACCCGCAACGGTCGGCATCCGAGCGCACGTTCGAAGGCTACCGCCGTGCGGACGGCCGCGTGGGCACGCGCAACGAGATCTGGATCCTCTCGACCGTGGGTTGCGTGGCACGCACGGCCACGCGCATCGCAACCATCGGCACGCAGCGTTTCGCGGGCCGCGTCGACGGCATCCATGCCTTCGCCCACCAGTTCGGCTGCTCACAGCTCGGCGACGACCTGGATCGCACGCGCGCCCTGCTCGCGGGCCTCGCCCGCAATCCGAACGCGGGCGGCGTGCTGATCATCGGCCTGGGCTGCGAATCGAACCAGCTGGCGGCGCTGCTCGATTCCATACCCTCGCTCGATCGCAACCGCGTGCGCTCGTTCACCGCCCAGTCCACCGAGAACGAAACGGAAGCCGGCCTGCAGGCGCTGGAGGAGCTGGTATCGATCGTCGCGCAGGATCGCCGCGTGCCCTGCCCGCTCGCGGACCTCACCATCGGCGTGAAGTGCGGCGGCTCCGACGGCCTGAGCGGCATCACCGCCAACCCGCTCGTGGGACGGATCACGGATCGGCTGACACAGGCCGGCGGCACGGCCATCCTCAGCGAGATCCCCGAGATCTTCGGCGCCGAACGCACCCTCCTCGCGCGTGCCGTGGACGAAGACGTGTTCCGGCAGGGCGCGGCCCTGGTCAACGATTTCAAGCGTTATTACCTCGATGCGGGCCAGCCGGTGCACGAGAACCCCTCGCCCGGCAACATCGCGGGCGGCATCACCACGCTGGAAGAGAAATCGCTCGGGGCGGTGCAGAAAGGCGGCCGCGCGCCCCTCACCCAGGTGTTGCGTTACGGACAGCAGGTTGGCCACGGCGGGCTCGCATTGTTGGAATCCCCGGGCAACGACGGCATTTCCTCGACCGCACTGGTGGCTTCAGGCGCAACAGTGCTGCTGTTCACGACCGGCCGCGGCACGCCGCTCGGGTTCCCCGTGCCCACGCTCAAGATCAGCTCCAACTCCACTCTCGGCGCCGCGAAGCCGCACTGGATCGACTACGACGCCGGGCGCGTGCTCTCCGGCGTGAGCATGGAGGCGGCCACCGAGGAACTGCTGGCGCTCGTCGTCGACACCGCCTCAGGGAAGCTCGCGCGCAACGAGCACAACGACGAACGCGAGATCGCGATCTGGAAAGGCGGAGTGACGCTCTGATGTCGCAGGGGGCGCCGCTGCGGTTTCTCAGCAAGGAAACGCTGGCTGCCCTGCCCACCGGCATCGCACGTCCGCGCTACGATCGCGGGCGCATGAGCGCCGGCGTGGTTCACTTCGGTCCCGGCGCGTTTTTCCGCGCGCACCAGGCCAGCTACTTCGAACGCCTGGTGGCGCAGCGCCCGGACTGGGCGATCTGCGCGGTTGCGCT
>DASTQG010000071.1:0-11492 GCA_035761885.1 Steroidobacteraceae bacterium
TCGAGGATGCGCGGCTGCTCAGGGGGCCCGGCAGCGGCATCACGGGACTGCGGCTGAGCTTCGCGAACATCTTCGATGCGCCGCGGCTCGCATCCGAGGTGGCGGCGGCGCTCGGCGGCGGCTTTCGCGTGAGCGACTGGACGCAGGAGAACGCCAGCTACTTTCGCGCCATTCGCATCGAAAAGACCATGATGACGCTGATCATGTTCCTGATCGTGGGCGTCGCGGCGTTCAACATCGTGGCAACGCTCGTCATGGTGGTCACCGACAAGCGCACCGACATCGCCATCCTGCGCACCCTCGGCGCTCGCCCGGGCACCATCGTCGGCGTGTTCATCACCCAGGGCGCGGTGATCGGCTGGCTCGGAACGCTCCTGGGTGTCGCCGGCGGCGTCGCGCTCGCGCTCAACGTGAGCACGGTCGCGCCGTTCCTGGAGCGCACCTTCGGCTTCGAGTTCTTTTCCTCCGAGGTCTACTACATCACGCAGATTCCCTCCGACGTGCAGCGCGACGACGTGCTGGTCATCGCGATCACGGCTCTGGCTCTCACGCTCCTCGCCACTCTCTATCCCGCCATCCGCGCGGCGCGCACGGCGCCGGCGGAGGCGCTGCGCTACGAATGAACCTGCTCGCCGGCTATGAGTGGTTCATCGGCCTGCGCTACCTGCGCTCGGGCCACCGCAATCGCTTCATCTCCTTCATCTCGGTGATCTCGATCGCGGGCCTCGCGCTCGGCGTGATCGCGCTGATCGCCGTGCTCTCCGTCATGAACGGGTTCGAGCAGGAAATCCGCCACCGCATCCTGGGTGCCACCGCGCATGCGACGCTGATGGGGCCGGAAGGAACGCTGCCGCAATGGCAGCGCGCTCGCGAGGTCGCGCTGGCCAACGGGCGCGTGCGGGCCGCCGTGCCGTACGTGGAAGACCAGGTGATGCTCGTGAGCGTGAACGGCAATCGGGTGAGCGGGGCGCTGCTGCGAGGGGTGAATCCGGAGCAGGAGGGCAGTGTCAGCCGCATCGGCGAGTTCATGAGCGACGGCCGGCTGGCGGACCTGCAGCCGGGGTCTTGGAACATCGTGCTGGGCGAAGCGCTGGCGCGCGAACTGGACGTCAAGGTGGGCGACAGGGTCATCGCCATCATTGCCAAGGGCGATGCGACGCCGATCGGCGTGATTCCGCGCCGGCGCAGTTTTCGCGTGAGTGGCACGTTCAGCGCGGGGATGTACGAATACGACCGCGGACTGGCGCTGATCGCGCTCCGTGACGCGGCCAGGCTGTACCGCCTCGGGGACGAGATGACGGGCCTGCGCATCAACTTCGACGATGCGTTCCAGGCGCCGTTCCTGGTGCGCGACGTGGCGCTCGCGGTCGGCGACGGCTACTACGTGAGCGACTGGAGCCGCAAGCACCTCAATTTCTTTCGCTCCATCGAGATGACCAAGTCGATCATGTTCATGATCCTGGTGCTGGTCGTCGCCGTGGCGGCGTTCAACATCGTCTCGACGCTGGTGATGATCGTGAAAGAGAAGCAGTCGGACATCGCCATCCTGCGCACGATGGGCAGCGGAGCGCGCAACATCCTGGGCATCTTCATCGTTCAGGGCGTGGTCATCGGTCTGCTCGGGACGCTGCTCGGCGTGGGGCTGGGCGTGCTGCTGTCGAACAACCTGGAGATGCTGGTGCACCTGCTGGAGCGGATCCTGGACACGCGTTTCGTCGACGAGAAGGTCTATTTCATCAGCGACCTGCCGGCCCGCGTGCAGGCCGCGGACGTCTGGAAGGTCGCGGGCACCGCGTTCGCCCTCTGCGCCATTTCGACCATCCTGCCCGCGTGGCGCGCCGCCCGCACTCTGCCCGCACAGGCCCTGCGCCATGAATGACACCCGCTCGCTCGCGACCGAAGTGACCGTGCTGCGCGCCACCGGCCTGCGCAAGCAGTTCCGCGAGGGCGGCAGCACGCTCGATGTGCTCAACGGCGTGGAGCTCGTGGTGCCGCCGCGCGAGCGGCTCGCGATCGTCGGGGTGTCCGGCTCGGGCAAGACCACGCTGCTGCAGTTGCTCGGAGGCCTCGACCTGCCGACCGCGGGGAGTGTCGCGATCATGGGCAAGGAGATGTCCAGCCTGAGCGATGCCGAGCGCGGCGAGCTGCGCAATCGCGCTGTGGGTTTCGTCTACCAGTTTCATCACCTGCTGCCCGAGTTCTCGGCTCTTGAGAACGTGGCGATGCCGTTGCTGGTGCGCCGTACGCCGGCAGCCGAGGCGCGCCGCCAGGCGACCGAGATCCTGAGCCGCGTAGGCCTTTCCGAGCGCCTGCGGCATCGCCCCGCGCAACTCTCCGGTGGCGAGCGCCAGCGCGCAGCGGTCGCCCGGGCGCTGGTCACGCGTCCCGCCCTGGTGCTGGCCGATGAGCCGACGGGCAACCTCGACGGGCGCAACGCCGCGGCGGTGTTCGAGCTGATGCTGGAGCTCAACCGCGAGCTGGGTACGAGCCTGGTCGTGGTCACCCACGATCCGAACCTCGCGCGCCGCATGGATCGCGTGCTAACCCTCGAGCGTGGAATTCTGGTCGATTCGGGCAGCTTGCGTTCTTAACCGCGCCGGGCGCTTCTGGTATCGATTGGTGGCGCGCACCCGCCACAGCAGCTCGAGGGACCAGTAGCCGACCACGGACGCGACGATCGCGCAGACCAGGCAGCCGAGCAGGAACGGCTTCCAGATCAGCACCAGCTGCGTCTGCACCCATTCCCAGGTGAGCTCGAACTGGAAGGCGCCGGGGTCGGTACCCAGCAGGTGCGCGCCGACCCAGTAGGCGAGGAAGTACACCGGCGCGAAGGTGAGAGGATTCACCAGCAGCAGCGTCGCCATCGACACCGGAATGTTGGCGCGCAGCGCGATGGCGAGAAAGGGAGTGATCAGCAGATGGATCGGCAGCGGCACGAAGCAGATGAAGAGCCCGAGCGCGAAGGCCCGCAGCACCCCGCGACGGTGCACTGTCCAGTAGACGGGATCGCGCAGCGAGCCGAGAAATGGACGCATGAACCAGCGCCGCACGAGGTGGTGGCGCTCGGGCAATACCTTCTTGAGAAGTCGGCGCGGCATCGTCGGGGCGGGCGGAAACCGGAACGCTCTCCAGGAAAACATCTGCACCGTCGCGAACGCGCGGAACCTGTGCAGAGGTTCCCAGGGTCGGGCCGGCCGGATCGGCCGGCACTCTAGCAGCCTCGCGCGCTCGCCGACAGGCAGGCAGGCCGATGCAGCGGATCGCACTCGGCGCGCTCGGCGGCGTAGTACTGGTTCAGCTGCAGCCTGAGCTGCCGGACGCTGCGGCGAGCGCCTCTCTGCTCGGCGCCGCTTTCCTGCTCCTCTTCGCGGCAACCTGGGTTCGCGCCCTGTCTTGGCTCGCATTGCTGTTCGTCCCACTGCTCCTCGGTGCGACGTGGGCGACGTGGCGCGCGCAGCGGTTGCTCGATGATCGGCTGGCGCCGTCGCTCGAGAACCGCACGGTGGTGCTCGAGGGTGTCATCGCTTCGATCCCGGCCGAAGAGAGCGGACGCGTGCAGTTCGATCTGGCGGGCGCTACGTCGGCTGCGAGTCGCACGCTGCCGCGGCGGATCCGTCTCAGCGGGTACGACGTCCCCGAGGCGCCGCGAGCCGGCGAGCGCTGGCGGTTCGAAGCCAGGCTGCGCGAGCCGCGCGGTTTCGCCAATCCCGGCGGGTTCGACTACGAGCGGCAGCTGTTTCGGGAAGCCGTCGGCGCGACGGGGTTCGTGCGTGCATCGGCGAACACTCGACGGCTCCTGCCCGTGGAGGGCAGCCGGCCGGTGCTGCGAGTGCGGGCCTTGATTGCCGATCGCATTGCGCGAGTGCTGGGCGACTCGCCGGCAGCGGGAGTGGTTGCGGGCCTCGCCGTCGGTGCCACCGCGAACGTGTCCACGGCCCAATGGGACGTGTTCTCGATCACCGGCACCACGCACCTGATTGCGATCTCGGGGCTGCACGTGACCATGCTCGCGGGTCTTGCGATGGTTGCCGGTGGCCTGCTCTGGCGCGCGTGGCCGCAACCCTCCCGCCTGGCGCGCCAGGATTTCGCGAGTTTGCTCGGTGCGGTGGCAGCGATCGGCTACTGCGCGCTCGCGGGCTTTTCGGTGCCCACGCAGCGCACACTGGTGATGCTGCTGGTGGCGTACTCAGTCGGCTGGCTGCGCCGGCCGTTGCGAGCCTCGCAGACACTGAGCCTCGCGTTGCTCGCAGTCCTGATCCTCGATCCGCAGGCCGCGCTCGCTCCCGGCTTCTGGCTTTCGTTCGCGGCGGTGGCCGCGATCCTGTTCGCGCAGCGCGGCGCGCCGGACGTGCCCCGGCTGCGGGACGTTCTGCGCACGCAAGGCGTGGTCACGCTCGCACTCCTGCCCGCGACGCTTGCGCTGTTCGGCAGCTTCAGCATCATCGCGCCGCTCGCCAACCTCTTTGCCATTCCTCTGTTCAGTCTGCTGCTGGTGCCGCTGACCCTTGCGGGCGTGGCCCTCCAAGCGCTGATCGCTCCCGCGGGCGATGCGCTGCTGCGGCTCGCCGCGGGCATCCTCACCACCGCGTGGCCCGTTCTGGAAGCGATGGCCGAGTGGCGAGGCGCTCTGATACACCTGCCGACGCCTTCCGTGCCCGCAACCGCAGGTCTCGCGGTCGCATCGCTCCTCGCGCTCGCGCCCTTGCCGCTGCGATGGCGCGCCCTCGGCCTTGCGATGCTGTTACCAGTGGCGTGTTCGCCCGGCGCGGCACCTGAGCATGGCGAGGCCCTCATCGACGTGCTCGACGTCGGCCAGGGCCTCGCGGTGGTCGTGCGCACTCGCGAGCACGTCCTGCTGTACGACACGGGTCCTGCGTTTCGCAGCGGGCGGTCCGCCGGCGAGATGGCCGTGCTGCCGTTCTTGCGCGAGCAGCGCGTGGAGCGCATCGATCTGCTGGTGCTCAGTCACGGCGACATCGATCACGTCGGTGGCGCGCGGTCCATCCTGCGCGGCCTCGGAGTCACATCGGTGCGGCACGGGGGTGTCGCGCCCGCGTTGGACGTACCCGCCGCACCCTGCGTTGCCGGCGAGGCGTGGCGCTGGGACGGCGTCGAGTTCGAGTTCCTGCATCCACGCCCGCATGCGAGCTGGCGTGACAACGATGGGTCCTGCGTCCTGCGCATCATGGCCTCGGGCCGGGTGCTCCTGCTCACAGGCGACATCGAGCAGGCGGCGGAGAGCGCGCTCGCCGAGCGTGGGCTGCCGGGGCGCGCCGACGTGATCGTCGTGCCCCATCATGGCAGCCGCAGCTCATCGACGGGGCCGCTGGTCGGCTCCGTCAACGCAAGGCTTGCGATCGTGTCCGCGGGCCATGGCAACCGCTGGCACTTTCCGCATTCGCCGGTGGTCCAGCGCTGGTGCGAGAGCGGTGCCGAAGTGATCGAAACCTCGCAATGGGGCGCCATTGCCTTTCGATTGGGCGGGGCGGGTACGCCGCTGCCCGAGGCGTTTCGTGTTCTGGAGCGCCGCTATTGGCGCGCGCGGACTCCTCATGCGGGCTTGTCTCGCTGCGCTGGCCGCGCTCCGGTATCATCCGCCGCGACTGCAGCAGCGGAGGAAGCCGCGAAGCATGTGGGAGATCGTCCAGGCAGGCGGCCCGTTCATGTGGCCGCTCATATTGTGCTCGATCGGCGCCGCGGCAATCGTGCTGGAGCGTCTGTGGACACTGCAGCGCAAGCGGGTGCTGCCGAGCGAGCTCACCGACCAGGTCTGGAAGTGGCTGAGCGCGAACCAGGTCAATGACAAGCTGATCGCGGCGCTCGAGCAGAATTCCCCCTTGGGCAAGGTGCTCGCCGTGGGCCTTGCGAACCGGCATCGCCCGCGCGAAATCGTGATCGAGCGGCTGCAGGACACCGGCCGGCACGTGGTGCACGAGCTGGAGCGCTTCCTCAACACCCTCGGCACCATTGCCTCGATAGCACCGCTCCTGGGCCTGCTCGGCACAGTGACCGGCATCATCAATTCCTTCAGTGCCATCTCCACCGGCGGCATGGGCGACCCGCGCGTGCTGTCGGCGGGCATTTCCGAAGCGCTGATCGCCACCGCCGCCGGACTGTGCGTGGCGATTCCCTCGCTGTTCGCCTACCGCTTCCTGCGCGGCAAGGTGGAGCGCATCGTGATCCAGATGGAAAAGGAAGCGATGAAACTGGTCGAGGCGATCGAGGCGGGGGATGAGCGCGTGCGCGAGCAGGACGCGCGCGAGGCGCGGGCCGGCGAGGCGCGCGCGCGCGCCGCGGGGTGATGCCATGATGCTCAAGCCGCGGGTGCGCGAGGAACCCGAGATCCAGATGATCCCGCTGGTCGACGTGATCCTGCTGCTGCTGATCTTCTTCATGGTCTCGAGCACGTTCTCCTTCGAGGGCCGGGTGAAGGTGCAACTGCCGCAGGCGAACGCCGTGCCGGTCACGCCCGGGGTCAGCGATCCCATCGTCGTCACCGTGACAGAGCAGGGCGCCTACCGCGTGAACGAGCGCGGTCTCATCAACAACAGCCCGGACACGCTGCGCTCCGCGGTGCTGAAGGTGGCCGGGACCTCGCGCCGCGTACCGGTGACGATCCGCGCCGACGCGCGCGCCACGCACCAGTCGGTGGTCACCGCGATGGACGTGGTGGGGCGCCTGGGCTTCTCGCAGATCAACATCGCGACGGTCAACGAGTGACCCTGGTGCCGGGGTTGCCTTATTTGCGATATTGCGAGATCGGGCGATGAGCGCGCGAAACGCCGCGAACGTCAATATCGCGAATAAGGCAACCCCGGCACCAAGGTCGTTGCCCACCGAGGATCCCTGGCTCATCTACAAGCGCCTGCTGGGCTACGCGCGCCCGCACCTGGGCATGTTCGCCATCGGCGTCGTCGGCATGCTCGTCTTCGCGCTCAGCGATGCGGGGCTCGTCTGGCTGGTGAAGGAATTCTTCAAGAACGCGTTCGTCGAGCCCAACGCCAGGATGCTGGCCATCGTGCCCGCCGCCGTGTTCATGCTGTTCCTGTTCCGCGGCGTCGCCGATTACGTCTCCAACTACTTCCCCGGATACGTGGGACGCCAGATCATCAAGGCATTGCGCGGCGAGCTGTTCGCGCACTACATGCACCTGCCCACGCATTACTACGACCGGCAGGCTTCCGGCGAGATGCTCTCGCGGCTCACCTACAACACCGAGCTGGTGGCGGAAGCGGCCACCAACTCGATCACCGTGATGATCCGCGACACGCTCACCATCGCCGCGCTCATCGGTCTGCTCATGTACATCAACTGGCAGCTGGCATTGTTCAGTTTCATCGCCGCGCCGCTGATCGCCTGGCTGATGCAGTTCGCCAACCGCACGTTCCGGCGCTACAGCGCCCGCATCCAGAGCTCGATGGGTGATGTCACCCGGGTCGGCAAGGAGGCCATCGACGGTCAGCGCCTCATCAAGGTGTTCAACGCGCAGGACTTCGAGTCGCGCAGCTTCGAGAAGGTGAACGAGCAGAACCGCCACAACCACATGCGGCTGATCATGGCGAAGGCGGTGAGCAACCCGGTGGTGCAGCAGATCGCGGCGCTCGGCCTGGCGAGCGTCATGTACGTCGCGATCCAGCAGGTGCTCAAGGCGGAGATGCAGGTCGACGAGTTCATCGGCTTCATCGGCGCATTGCTGATGATCACGGCGCCGCTGCGCCGCCTCGTGAACGTGAGCGGCCCGCTGCAGCAGGGCATCGCCGCCGGCGCCAGCGTGTTCCAGGTGCTGGACGAGCCTGTGGAGCCGCAGGGCGGCGACCGCCAGCTCGGCCGCGCGCGCGGCGACATCGAGTTTCGCGAGGTGTCGTTCGAGTACGCCACCGAGAAGGGCGCGGTCTTGCGCGGCGTGTCGTTCACGGTGCGCGCCGGCGAACGCGTGGCCATCGTGGGCAAGTCGGGCAGCGGCAAGTCGACGCTCGTCAGCCTGCTGCCGCGCTTCTACGACCCGACCGTCGGCAGCGTGCGCCTCGACGGCCACGACGTGCGCGAGTACCGGCTGGTGGACGTGCGCGAGCAGGTGAGCTTCGTGGGCCAGGACGTCGTGCTCTTCAACGACACCATCCGCGCCAACATCGCTTTCGGCCGGGAGAACGTGAAGCCCGAGGCGATCGAGGCGGCCGCGCGCGCGGCGCACGTGCTGGAGTTCGCGCGGGACCTGCCGCAAGGTCTGGACACGCCCGTGGGCGACCGCGGCGGCCTGCTCTCCGGCGGCCAGCGCCAGCGCATCGCCATCGCACGCGCGCTCCTCAAGGATTCGCCGGTGCTCATCCTCGACGAGGCCACCTCGGCGCTCGACAATGAATCCGCGCGCCACATCCAGGAGGCGCTGGACGAGCTGATGCAGAACCGCACGACGCTCGTGATCGCACACCGCCTGTCGACCATCGAGAGCGCGGACCGGATCGTGGTGCTCTCGGAGGGGCAGCTGGTGGAGATCGGCACGCATGCTGAGCTTTTGGCGCGGGACGGACATTACGCAGCGTTGCATCGCCTGCAGTTCAACGCGTGACGTGCGGCGTGAGCGCGGCGGTCGGGCGTTGGATGCAGCGTGTCTGGTATGAAGGAGCCGTCAGCGGCGTTTTGCTGATCCCGCTGTCGTGGCTGTTCGGCGCGCTCGTGGCGTTGCGGCGAGCGCTCTATCGTGCCGGCATCCTGCGTTCACGCGCGGTCGGCAAGCCCGTCATCGTCATCGGCAATCTCACAGTCGGCGGTACCGGCAAGACGCCGCTGACGCTCTGGCTGGGCGGCAGATTGCGGGCGCGCGGTCACCAGGTCGGCGTTGCCCTGCGTGGCTACGGCGCCGAGCGATCGGAGCCGCGCTTTGCCACTGCGGCGTCGACGCCGGAGGAGGTCGGGGATGAGGCGGCGCTGATCGCGCGCCGGGGCATTGCGATGGTCGCGGTCGGGCACGATCGTGTCGCTGTTGCCCACCTGCTCGCCGACAAGGGATGTGACGTCATCCTGGCCGACGACGGCCTGCAGCACCTGCGTCTCGCGCGCGACGCGGAGATCGTGGTCATCGACGGCGCGCGCGGCTTCGGCAACGGTCGCCTGCTGCCTGGGGGACCGCTGCGAGAGCCGGTGAAACGCAGCGCGCAGGCCGACGTGCGCGTCATCAACGGGGAGGGATCGCCGGTGGCGGATGCCCTGCGCATGTCGCTCGCGATCGCAGAGGCCAGGGCGCTCACAAGCAGCGAGCGCAGACCTCTGGCGGCGTTCACAGGCACGCGCCTGCACGCCGTGGCGGGCATCGGCCACCCGGCGCGCTTCTTCGCCGCCCTGCGTGCACAGGGGCTGGACCCGATCGAGCACCCGTTGCCGGACCACGCCGTCCTGCGCCGGGAGGACATCACGTTCCAGGATGCGCTGCCGGTGCTGATGACCGAGAAGGATGCCGTGAAGTGCGCGCAGTTCGCGGACGGACGGCACTGGTGGGTGCCCGTGGAGGCGGTTTTCGACGCGCGCGACGAGGCACGGCTGCTGGGGACGATCGAAATGCGGATGCGCGAACGCGCGGCGCCGGGCGCCGGAGCTCGGGGCTGACTCAGCCCTTCTTCTTGCGGGGACGCGACCCGCCGTCGTCGCCGATGTCGTAGTCGTCGAAGTCGCTCAGGAGCTCCGCGGTCTGCTTCTCTTCGCGCAGCCGCTCGAGCCGCCGCCAGGCGGGATCCGCGATCTTGGGCCCGCGCCGCTTGAGCGACTCGAGGCCCTTCATCAGGTGGTCGACGTCGACATCGTCGCCCGAGTCGGCGACTTCCTCAGCATCGTCCTCGTCGAACTCTTCTGACTCGCTCTTCTCGCTCATCGTGATGACACGAAGGCGGCGCGCGGCCGCGACGCGCCGGGTTATAAGACGAATCGAAATCCGAGGCAAGAGCATGGTGCGTCGCAAGGATGCGACCGAGTGCGACCTGGGTCACAGGTACCGGACATTGCAATATTGCAACGTCCGGTACCGGCGTCAGCCGACCAGCTGGTTCAGCTCGAAGATCGGCAGCAGCAGCGCGAACACGATGCCCATCACGATCATGCCCATGAAGACGATGAGCGCGGGGCCCATCAGGCCGAGGAGGGCGCCGATCAGGCCGTCGAGCTCGCGCTCCTGGTTGGTGGCGGCACGCTCGAGCATGGTCTCGAGCTCGCCGCTGGTCTCGCCGCTGGCAATCAGGTGGATCGTCATGGGCGGGAACAGCTTGCTCGCCCCGAGTGAACGGCCGATGGGCGAGCCCTCGCGAATGCGCGCGCTGGCTTCTTCCACGGCGTCGCGCATCGGCAGGTTGGTCACCACTTCGCCGGCGATGCGCAGGCTCTCCAGCACCGGCACGGCGCTGGCAGTCAGGATCGAGAGCGTGCGGGTGAAGCGCGCCGTGTTGAAGCCGCGTACCAGGCGACCGATCAGCGGCAGGCGCAGCTGCCACTGATGAAAGCGGCGCCGAGGCCCTTCCTGCTGCAGCCAGCGATACAAGAGCCAGCCGCCCACACCCAGGGCGATGGCGATGTAGATGCCGTACTCGCGCGCGATGTTGCTGGAGCCGATCAGGATCTGCGTCGCGAGCGGCAGCTCCTTCTGCGTCGTCTCGAACACCCCCACCACCTTGGGCACGACGAAGATGAGCAGCAGCGACACGATCAGGAAGCACATCACCGTGAGCGCGACCGGATAGATCAGGGCGCTGTTGATCTTCTGGCGGATCACCTGGCGGTTCTCGGTATAGTCCGCGAGGCGCTCGAGCACGGCGTCCAGTCGCCCCGACTGCTCGCCCGCGGATACCAGGGCGCGCGAGATCACCGGGAACACCTGCGGAAACTCACCGAACGCGTCTGCCAGCGTGTGTCCCTCCATCACGCGCGCGCGCACGCCCAGCAGGATGCTCTTGATGCGCGGCCGCTCACTTTGCTGGGACACGGCCAGTAGCGACTCCTCGAGCGGCAGGCCCGAACGCACCAATGTCGCGAGCTGGCGCGTGAGCAACGACATCTCCATCGCCGAGATGCCGCGTCGGCTGCTGACGCTGAAGCTCGTGGTGCGCTTGGATTCGGTCTGGGAGACCTCGGCGACGCTCATCGGCAGCAGCTGCTGCTCGCGCAGGAGCTGGCGCACGTGGCGCGCGGTATCGCCTTCGATGAGCCCTTTGCGTTCGCGGCCGGTAGCATCGACCGCGACGTACTCGAAGGCGCCCATCAGTCTTCCCGCGTGACCCGCAGCAACTCTTCGAGCGAGGTCTCGCCCATGAGGACCTTGGCGCGGCCGTCGTCGCGGATGCTCGGGCTGGAGAGACGCGCGTGGCGTTCGAGCTCGTGCTCGCCCGCGCCGTCGTGGATCATGGTGCGCATCGTATCGTCGACCGCGACCAGCTCGTAGATGCCGGTGCGGCCGCGGTAGCCGCCCGAGAGGTCGGAGCCCGGGCGATGCAGGATCGGCGCGGGCGCGTCGG
>DASTQG010000072.1:0-5845 GCA_035761885.1 Steroidobacteraceae bacterium
AGGCGAAGGTGAACCACAGCACCACGAACACGAGCACCGCCGCGAACTTGATGCGCTCGGCGAACGCGCCGACGATCAGGCAGGCCGTGATGCAGGCGAATGTGAGCTGGAAGCAGAAGTAGGCGAACTCCGGCACGTACACGCCCTTGCTGAACGTGGCCGCGAGCGACGAGGAGGTGAGGCCGGCGAGGAACACCCGGTCGAAGCCGCCGATGAAGGCGTTGCCTTGCGTGAACGCGACGCTGTAGCCGTAGATCGCCCACAGGAGCGCGAGCAGGCAGAACACCAGGAACACCTGCATGAGCAGCGACAGCACGTTCTTGGAACGGACCATGCCGCCGTAGAACAGCGCGAGCCCCGGAATCGTCATCAGGATCACGAGCACGGTGGAGGTCATGAGCCACGCCGTGTCGCCCTTGTCCGGTGTCGGCGTGTCCTGCGCGAACGCTGCGAGCGGCGCCCACAGCGCGAACGCGAGCAGCAGTTTCGATGCGCGAGCGGAATACGCGCGAAGACGGGAGTTCGATTCTGGGTTGGTTGCTTGCACGGCTAGCCCTCGTTATTGCTCAAAGCGCCGCCGGGCCCGTTTCGCCCGTGCGCACGCGAATCACCTGCTGCAGCTCCCAGACGAGGATCCGCCCGTCGCTGCCGTTGTCGTTGCCCGCCTGCTCGCTCGCGCTGCGCGCCGTGCGCGCGACGTTGCCGATGGCCTCCACCACCGGCTCGACGATGGAATCGTCCACCGCCAGCTCGATGCGGGTGCGCGCCGCGAACTCAATGTCGTAAGTCGCGCCGCGGTACAGCTCGCGGTGCAAGACGCCACCGCCGTAACTCATCACTTCCGTCACCGTCACTCCCTGCAGCCCCAGGTCCGCCACCGCGCGGCGCACCTCGTCGAGCTTGAACGGACGGATCGTCGCGGCCACGAGCTTCATGGATTTGCCTGCATTCGCGGCGCTTTCGCGCGTGGAGCCGAGCGACGGCATGTCGTTACGCTTCGCGGGCGTTTTGCAGCTTCCATGCCAGTGGTGCGCGAACTTGAGAAACAGGGACTTGAGAGTTTCGAGCGGGAGCGGGCGCGCCTGCGGCGCACCGTTTTGGCGCGCCCGTGGCGGCACGTGCATTGAAGGGGAGCACGCCTTGACGAAGCCCGGCCGGACCTCGATCCTCATCTCATTCCCAGGCAGAAGGCTCAGGGCTGATGGATCCGAAAATCATCGACGATCTGGCGCGCCGTCTGGCGGCCTCGGTGCCGGAGGGCTTGAGCAATCTCAAGCGCGACCTCGAGGAGAATTTCAAGTCGGTGCTGCAGGCGGGGCTGGCGAAGCTCGACCTCGTGTCGCGCACGGAATTCGACGTGCAGAGCGGCGTGCTTCGGCGCACGCGCGAGAAGCTCGAGGCGCTGGAAGCGAAGGTGGCGGAGCTCGAAGCGCGGCAGCGGCCGCCACAGTAGAACATCCGCGCCCATTTGAAATGCTGACCGCGGCCGGTATACGGCCGCCCCCAATCGCCCTGCGACGTTCCTTCGCTCTGCCCACGGACGGGCCATGGCATCCGTTGCCTCGATCCTGAGCCGGGCCCCGCTCGGCATGCAGGCGCCCGCGGTCACTGTCGAGGTGCACGTCGGCGAAGGCCTGCCCAGCGTCTCGATCGTGGGCCTGCCCGAGACCGCGGTGAAGGAGAGCAAGGAGCGCGTGCGCTCGGCCCTGGTCACCTCGAACTACCAGTTTCCCGACGGTCGCGTCATCGTCAGCCTGGCGCCCGCGGACCTGCCAAAGGAGGGCGGGCGCTATGACCTGCCCATCGCGCTCGGCCTGTTGGTTGCTTCCGGGCAGGTGTCCGCCCGAATGCTGCAGGGCTGCGAGTTCTACGGCGAGTTGTCGCTCACCGGAGAGCTGCGCCCGGTGCGTGGGGTGTTGCCAGCGGTATGCCAGGCCGCGCACTCAGGCAATCGGGTCGTCGTGCCGACTGCGAATCTCGCCGAGGCGGCACTGGTCCGCAATGCGCGGGTCGCGGGCGCGTCGCATCTCGTCGAGGTGTGTGCGCACGTTTCGGGCGACCATCCGCTCGCGTTTGCGCGCGCCCCGGGCCCGGTCGGGGAGCTGCCGTGCTACCCGGACCTTCGCGACGTGCGCGGACAGGCGAATGCCTTGCGGGCGCTCGAAATCGCTGCGGCCGGCGCGCACAGCGTGCTCATGATCGGCCCGCCGGGCTCGGGCAAGAGCATGCTTGCGCATCGACTACCCGGCATCCTGCCGCCGATGACGGAAGCCGAAGCGCTGCAAACCGCGTCGCTTCTCTCAGTCAGTGCGCGCGGGTTCTCACCGTCCGATTGGGGGCGCCGTCCGTTCCGCGCGCCGCATCACACGGCTTCGGCTGCTGCTATGGTTGGCGGCAGCTCGCCGCCGCGTCCCGGCGAAGTTTCGCTGGCGCACAACGGACTCCTGTTCCTCGACGAGCTGCCCGAGTTTCAGCGGCGCGTGCTGGAGGTTCTGCGCGAGCCGCTCGAGACCGGCACCATCTGCATCTCGCGCGGGGCTCGGCAAGCCGAGTTTCCGGCGAGGTTTCAGCTGGTCGCCGCGATGAACCCGTGCCAGTGCGGCTACCTCGGCGATCCCGAAGGCGCGTGTCGCTGCACGTCCGCACAGATCCGGCAGTACCGTTCCAGGCTCTCGGGCCCGCTACTGGATCGCATCGACCTGCACGTCGAGGTGCCGCGGCTCGCGCTCAGTGAGCTCGGCGCGAGCGGTCGGGAGACGGAGGCGAGCACGGTCGTGGGCGCGCGAGTCATGGCAGCACGCGAACGACAGTTGGGACGCAGCGGCAAGGCCAACAGCACGCTGAGCGCGCAAGAGCTGGAGAAATCGGCGCTGATCACGCGGCCGGCGCAACAGCTGGTCGAGATCGCGCTGTCGCAACTGCGCTGGTCCGCACGTGCATATCACCGCGTTCTCCGCGTGGCGGTCACCATCGCGGATCTCGCCGGCGCCGAGCGCATCGAGCCCGCGCACGTAGCGGAGGCGATCCAGCTGCGACGCGCGCTAAGCAGTTGAAAAGTGCGGGCGGTGACCCTCGTACAGTGATCGCGCGCGGGAATGACTGGATGGACAGCACGGCGCGGGCTTTTCCAGAATCGATCCGTGCCGCGTCCCATCCGCAAGCTCAGCGATCACTTCGGCCAGTTCGACATCGTGCTGGTGTGCGGGGCGTGCGGCCATCGGCGCGAGACCGAGCCGATCACGCTCGCGCGGCGTTGTCGCGTGCCGAACGATTCGCTGATCGAGGACGTGGTGAAGCGCCTGAAATGCTCGAAGTGCGGGCTGAAGAAATGCAGCGCGACTGCGACGCTGCCGACACGCCCGAGAGGCTACTCGTCGTTGCCGCGTTAGCGGGACTTCTCGACCATGTAATCCACGCCCTGGCGGATCAGGTCGTCGGACAGGTCGACGCGGCCGCCCTTCGGCGGCATGAGACCGGCCTTGCCGGTGAAGCCTTCGATCGCGTGCTTGTAGAGCGTGTCCTTGCCCTGCGCGATGCGCGGCGCCCACGCGGCCGCATCACCGAGCTTCGGCGCACCGCCGATACCCTGGTTGTGGCAGGCCCCACAGGCAACGGTGACGAGCTCTTCGGCACTGGCCGGCACCGGCAGCCCCGGAGCGCCGCCCGTGGGTGCCTCGACGATGGCCAGCGCGCTGTTGTCCTGGCCGGCGACCGCGACCCGCGCGAACGGCTGGCTGCGGCTGTCGACGGCCGCGGCCTGCAGCGGATCGGTCTTCACGTGCTCGGCCTGGGTGTTGGCGCCGACGATCTTCGCGAAGGCGAACAGGAGGATGGCGATGCCCACGAGGAGTCCCAGCACGAGGCTGAACATGTTGAAGAAGTGGGTATCCTGCTTGCTCACTGGCTCACCGGGCGTAGGGCGCGAAGGGCGCGCAGTATAGCGGCTCGTCGCGGGGCCATAAATACCTGAAATGGACGGAGAAAGCCGCCGCCGCTATGATCCCGCCCCCCAAGCGCGCCTGTAGCTCAGCTGGATAGAGTACTGCCCTCCGAAGGCAGGGGTCGTGGGTTCGAATCCCGCCGGGCGCGCCATTTCCTCGAGGGTCCATTCGGCACCACGGCAGGGTCGAGCAGGAAGCTCATAGTCCCGACGTTTGGAGCTTGTCCTTTCGGTGCTTGAGCTTGAGCCCCGACCCGCGCAGCGGAGAAGTTGCGAAGAACTCCGCGAGCGTGCCGACGCGCTTCGTCTTGCGCTCCCAACCCTCGACTGACACGAGTACTGCAACCTTGCGGCCGTTGCGAGTGATCGTCTGAGGCCCGCTGGCGTGAGCCTGCTCGACCAATTCGCTGAATCTTGCCTTGGCTTCCGCCAGAGTCCAGCTGTTGAAGTCCCTGCCTCCTCTCTCCAGGTGATGACGCAGTTATCGTCGACGGCGCGGGCCCGGCAAGATTCATTTCACTTCGCGTCGTGAAAGATAACCCCGGCTGTCATGCGATGCCCCGAACGCACCATGCTCACCCCGTGCCGCATCTTCACGCGGTAGACGCCGCGCGTTCCCTGCACCGGCCGCTCGTTCACCGCGAAGATCACCGCATCGCCCTGCCGTAGCGGCACCACTTCGACGCGGGATTGCATGCGCGGCCGCTGCTCCGTGAGCACGAACTCGCCGCCTTCGAAATCCTCGCCGGGTTGCGACAGCAGAATCGCAACCTGCAGCGGGAACACATGCTCGCCATAAAGATCCTGGTGCAGGCAGTTGTAGTCGCCGGCCGCGTACTTCAACACCAGCGGCGTGGGGCGGGTCTGGCCTGCCGCATGGCAGCGAGCGAGGAACTCCTCGTGGCGCGGCGGAAAACGCACCTCGTTGCGCATCGCTTCGTGCCAGCGGTTCGCGATCGGCGCGAGCTTCGGATAGAGGGTTCGCCGCAACGTCGCAATCGGCTCGGGGAGGGGATACGCGAAGTACTTGTACTCGCCGCGCCCATAGCCGTGGCGCGCCATCACCACGCGGCTGCGAAAGCGGGCATCGTCGCCGTACATCGACGCAACGCTCTCGCACTCCGCTTGCGACAGCAGTCCGGGGAGCAGCGCGTATCCGGCAGCATCGAGATCCTGCGCGATCTGTGTCCAATCGCGCTCCGGTAGATAATCTGGTTGAGCAGCCATGTGCGCATGGTGAACCACACGCGCGCTCATCACAGCCCGAATCTTGCGGCCGAAGTGCTTCGGATCGTCAGCCGCGCGCCGGCTTGTCGAGCCCCAGTCCCTGGTCCCAGTACGGCTCCGGCCCGAACTTCGCGACCAGGAAATCCACGAACGCGCGCACCTTGGGGGTGAGGTTGCGTCGCTCCGCGTACACCGCGTAGATGGAGTTGTCCTGCGGAATCCAGTCCTGCAGCACGCATTTGAGCTTTCCCGCGCGCAGCTGATCGGCAACGTAGAACGACGGCAGCATCGCGATGCCGACTCCGTTCGCCGCGAGTGCGGCCTCAGCGAGACCATTGTTGGTCGCGACGTTGCCTCGCAACGGGATCATGTGTTCTTCGCCCTGCGGCGAGACCAGCCGCCAGGCGCGCGGCGAGCTGCCGAGCGTGTACATCAGGCAGTTGTGGTTCAGCAGGTCTTCGGGCGTCTGCGGCTCGCCGCGCGCTTTCAGGTACTCGGGCGAGGCGCAGAGCACCAGTCGTGCGGGTGCGATGCGTCGGGCGATGAGATTCGAATCGCGCAGCTTGCCGATGCGCACGATCAGGTCGTAGCCGCCTTCCACCAGGTCCGCGAACCCGTCATCCAGTTGCAGGTCGAGCGAGACGCCTGGAAAGCGCGCGAGGAACTCGTGCGCCACGG
>DASTQG010000073.1:0-4815 GCA_035761885.1 Steroidobacteraceae bacterium
AGGATCTCCTCGTTGACCCAGCGCGATTTCGCCGCCTTGCGCGAGCAAATCACGATCTGGCAGGCGGACTGCTCGAGCGCGGCGACCAGCGTCGACCCGAGGCTGGTCGCGGTGGCGAGCTCGTCGCGGTCCCTGAACACCGGTGCGAATCGCGGGGGTACCGGTCCAAATTCGGTTTGCATCCCCACCAGGCGCTTGGGGATACGGTAAGTCTCGAGGCTCCGGTGGAGCCAGCGTGCCCATTTCTCGTCGCTGTGGCTGTAGCTGATGAACGCGCGGTACTTGTATGGGGTGTTCATCGCGGGCTGGTCAGTGCGAGGCTCCAAAACTCCGGATCGAGTGCCACTCGATCACTTCCTGCAGCAGGGCCCGCTCCGTCTTGAGCACTATCTGCTCGATACTGTTCCAGGTTCGGCACGAAGCCACCTGCCTGCGGCTCGACTCGAGCACGGCCTTCATCTCGCGGTAGCGGGCGACGCGCCGCTGGAGGTCGTTGATCGAGATGATTGATATGGCGGCAGCGGCCAGCGCTGGCAAGGCGATCGGCAGGAAGAAGTATGTGGTGCCCTGAAGCCACGCCGGCATCTCCAGATGCATGGTCTTCGTTACGGCGTAGAACGCCGTGCTTGCGAGCGCGAGCAGCGTCGCGATCGAGAATCCAGCCGCGAGCCGGCGGTACAGCGGCAGCGCGCGGCCCACCTGCCGGTCGTAGTACGCGAGCTGGTCGCCGATGCGCTTTTCGAGGTAGATGCGCTTGAACTCCTCGATGGGCACCGGGCGCGTGGCGGAGGAGCGCGTGTGCAGCACGTAGAGTGCGCGCGTGATGCCGCGCGCGCCGGCGAGGTCGAGGTCCTGCAGCAGCGGGGCCGCGCGCGGGAGCCCCCAGGTCGCGAGCGCGGAGCGGCAGAACTCAGCGGCCAGCCGGCAGCGTACCCAGCTGTGGTGCGAATGCATCTTCCGGCGCAGCACCAGCGCGGCGCACAGCGCGAAGGTGATGCAGGTCAGCTCGAGCCAGGGAAGCGCGAGCAGGTGCAGGCCGTAGCCGACGACCGCCGCGCCGATGATGGACGCCACGACGTGCGCGGCGACCGTCGACACGATCAGGCGCCTGATCTGCGGAGCACCTTGGCTCGCGTGCCAGTCGCACTTCTGCTGGAACAGGAACACCGAGTCCGGCGCCTTGAACGGATTCTCGGTCCAGCCGGTCGCGGCGTCGGGGAGGCTGTTGAGGTCGTCGAGGACCTCGTCGTGGATGTCGAGGCGGTCCCAGTTCTCGCGGCGCACCTCGTGGCTCGCGGCGTCGATGATCATGACCGGCTTGCCGATCGACTGCGCGTACTGGACGACGTCCGCCGTGCCGCCCTTGCCGCGCGCGGGCTCGCCGTCCCAGACGGCGAGCAGCACGTCAGCGCCGTTCACGGTCTCGATGCCGCAGTCGAGGTACCCGTCCTTGCGGTCGCCGTACTCGCTGATCGTGCGCACGTGGTCGGCGTCGGCGAGCGTCGATTCCACGGTCGCCCAGTCCACGGGCGAGAAGTCCTTGGCGAACTCCGCGCGCGGCAACGGGAGGATCGCGTGCCAGGCCAGGCCCATCGCGCGGGCCTGCTGCACGAAGAGCTGGTCGCTGCCTCCCGCGATGGAGGACAGCGCGATCCACTCTCCCGGCACCTCGCGGCGCAGGGTGTCGATGGCGCCGCGGATGGCGCAGGACGCGCCGGCGGGGTCCGACAGGTGGCGATGGCCGGTGAAGCCGACGACGTGGAAGTTCGGCAGGCGGCCGACGGGCGCGTGGGCAGCCGGTGTGGCCTCGTTCGCGGTCAGCATCGGGCGCCCCTCAGATCGACTCGGCCGCCGCCGGGGCCGGCGGCTTCATCGAGAACTCGCCGGCGGCCTTGAAGCGCCGGGAACCCAGCTTTCCGCTCATCGAGTAGCGCAGCTGCTCCGCCGGCGCATCGCTGCTCATGGCGAGCACATTGTGCAACATGCGGAACATGGAGACCCTGACCGGCACCTCCACCAGCGCCTCGCCGAAGCCGGCGATCGTGCCGTCCGCCTCGCTGACGCCGGTCGCGAACGTCCGGTCCTGGACCTCGACCTTCACGTAGGCGCCGTCGTAGCTGACCGGCGTCGAGTTCGGATTCTGCACGCGCAGCTTCACCAGCATGCGCAGCTCGAGCGCCTCGCCTTCCTGTTCGAGGGGCTCGATGCTCGCGACCGTGACCTGTAGCGGATCCCTGGCTTCCATCGCCGAGCAGCCCAGCAGGATCACGCAGCCAACCGTGAGCGTGACGGCAAGCCTGTTCATACCGGCATCCCCGCATTGCGCCCAGGACGGGGCAATTCTGACAGGTTGCGTGTCCACCAGCATGACTCAGGCATGTTGCGGCGAAGCCGGCCGCCCAAGACACCCGATTTCCCTGCCGACCGTAGCCTCATGCGCTGTTCTTGGCATCGTTCGAACGCCAGCGTCACGGACCGCTAGACAATTGCCGTCATTTTGGCAGCGCGAACCCGCACTGCGGGCAACGAGCGACGGTGTGGCGATGCTTGATCAGGCGCATGATTTCCAGTGCTTGTTGGTCGGTAAGGCCCAGCCGGTGTCGAATTGCATCGAGCTGCTCGCTTTCATCACCCGAGATGACGCCGTCCCTGAGCATCCGGTGAACCTCGTCCTCGAACGCACGTTTGCGAAGATGCAGTTGTTCCGAAAACCCCGCCGCGAGCAAGCCTGCGGGTAGCGCGACCATGCCGAGGCCTACGATGGCAATCACGCCGCCCAGTAGTTTTCCAACTGGCGTCACTGGCACCATGTCGCCGTACCCCACGGTGGTCATTGTCACGATCGCCCACCACATGGCGTCGGGTATGCTGGCGAATACGTCCGGCTGGGCCTCGTGCTCGACGATGTAGGCGAAACTGGACGCCACGATGAGCAGCGTCGCCAGTACGAACAAGGCAGCTCCGATGGGACCGGCCTCGTGACGCACCACGCGGGCAAGCAGGCCCATCGACACGTGATAGCGCGTCAGCTTGAAGATCAGAAACAGCCGGAAGATGCGCATGAACCGCAGGTCGACCGGCAACAGGAAACCTATATAGAACGGCAGAATCGCGAGCAGGTCGATCATTGCCAGGGGGCTGAGCATGTAGCGAATGCGTCCCTTGATGGACGCGCCGTATTTTCCGTCGTCGCGCTCCACCGCAGCCCAAACCCGCACGCAATATTCGACAGTAAACAGACATATCGAAAACCACTCAAAAAGCTTCAGCCACGACTTATAGCGCGCGTGAATCGACGGGACAGAGTCCAGCAGGATCGCAGCGACATTGGCAATGATCAGTCCGATCAACGCCCCATTGAGAAGGCGGGCGGCCCGCACATTCACGGGATCCTCGAGAAGTTCGTAGGCTCGGCGACGTACCCGACTCATTGCGAGCCTCCAGACGATAGAACCATGTGAAGGGTGGCCATTGCCGCCGGGAGCGCACGAATTTCGTGCACGACACGCATTAGACGTTGAACCGGAAGTACATGACGTCGGCCTCCCGGACGACGTACTCCTTGCCCTCGAGGCGAAGCTTACCCGCCTCGCGCGCGCCGGCCTCCCCCTTGTACGCGACGTAGTCGTCGAACGCGATCGTTTCGGCGCGGATGAAGCCGCGCTCGAAGTCGGTGTGGATCACGCCCGCGGCCTGCGGCGCCGTCGCCCCGGCGCGCACGGTCCAGGCGCGCACTTCCTTCGGGCCGGCGGTGAAGAAAGTCAGCAGGCCGAGCAGCCGGTAGCCCGCGCGGATGATGCGGTCGAGCCCGGCCTCGGCGACCCCGAGGTCGGCGAGAAAGGCCGCGCGGTCCGCCTCGTCGAGCTCGGAGATCTCCGCCTCGATCGAGGCGCACACGGCGACGACGACCGAGCCCTCGGAAGCGGCCAGCTTTTCCAGCGCCTCGAGCCGCGGGTTGTCCGCGAAGCCGCCCTCGTCGACGTTCGCGACGTACAGGACCTGCTTCGCGGTCAGGAGCGACAGCTCGCGCAGCCGTTCGCGCTCGAACTCGTCGAGCGGCATCGCACGCACGGGCCGGCCCTCGTCGAGCCAGGTGCGCATCCGCTTCAGCGTCTCGCGCCAGCGGATCGCGTCCTTGTCCATGGCCTTCGCGGCCTTTTCGGCGCGCTGCGCGGCGCGCTCGACGGTGTCGAGGTCGGCAAGCGCGAGCTCGGTGTTGATCGTCGCCACGTCCGAGGCGGGGTCCACGCGCCCGGCGACGTGCACGACGTCCGGGTCCTCGAAGCAGCGCACGACGTGCGCGATCGCGTCCACCTCGCGGATGTGCGCGAGGAACTTGTTGCCGAGGCCCTCGCCCTGCGAGGCGCCGGCGACGAGGCCGGCAATGTCCACGAACTCGACGGTCGTGGGCACGATCTTCTCGGGCCTGGCGATCGCCGCCAGCGCGGCGAGCCGCGGATCTGGCACGGGCACGATGCCGACGTTCGGGTCGATGGTGCAGAACGGGTAGTTCTCGGCCGCGATGCCGGCGCGCGTCAGGGCGTTGAACAGCGTGGACTTGCCGACGTTCGGCAAGCCGACGATGCCGCAGCGGATGCCCACTAGGGAAGCCCTGACCCGGTGGCGTGGAGCGCGTTGCGCGCGCGCCGCGTGGCCACAAGGCGCGACCGACGAAGTGTGGTGAATCCACACGAGGAGGGAGCAACGCAGTGGCCGCGCGGCCCGCGCGCAACCCATCGGGGCCGGGCGGATTTGCGATCATGCGGCGTCACTCGTCGCTCATGTATCACGATACACATCGCTCCTTGTTCCTTG
>DASTQG010000074.1:0-6109 GCA_035761885.1 Steroidobacteraceae bacterium
CCGGGCGACCCAGCAAAAGACCGGGTCGCGCAGCAAACCGAGAGCCAGGCGCGAACCGAGGCCGTCGTCGCCGAAGAAAAGAAGTCGGAACAGGAAGCCGAAAAGCCGAACTGAGGCCGGCTGGCGCTCAGCGCCGGCCACGCGCGCGAGAGCGGCGCGCAACGCGCGGATCCGCGCGCAGAGGGCGGTACACCTCGACGCGATCTCCCGCCTCGACCACGTGGTCGATCGCGACGACGCGGCCGAACACACCGAGCGCCGGCGTCGCAGCGGCGATCTCCGGGAAGCGTTGCTCGAGCCCGGAAGCCGCCAATGCACCGAGCACTGTGGTGCCGCGCACGACCTTCACCCGAATCACTTCCTGACGATCCGCCGCGGCGTACGCCACTTCGATCTCGATCAGCTCGCTCACGCGTAGACCGTGCGTGCACGCTTCACGAAGGCGTCCACGAGCGTCGCGCAGGTGTGCTCGAACACCGGCTCCAGGATCCACGCGTTGAGCGGATTGGCGAACGCGAAGCGCAGCGACAGGCTGACGCGCGATCCCTTGTCGGCGATCGGCTCGAACTTCCACTCCCCCGCGAGCGCCTTGAACGGCCCCTCGACCAGCGCCAGGCGGATCGAGCCGGGCGGATCGAGGGAGTTGCGGGTCGTGAAGCGCGTGTGCAGGGCGCCCTTGTGGATCTGCAGCGTCGCGACCACTTCGGCCGCGGTGCGCTCGTGCACCGTCGCCTGCCTGCACCAGGGAAGAAACGCCGGGTAGCCGGCGACGTCGTCGACGAGATCGAACATCTGTTGGGCGCTGAAGGGCACGAGAGCCTGCCTGTCGACCTGCCGCACGCATTCACCTGGCTGAGAGGGAGCGCGCATTCTCGCGCTAGAATGCCGTGATGAGCAAAGAGAAGAAGGAGACGGAGCGGCCGGCCATCGCGGAGAACCGCAAGGCGCGCCACGATTATTTCATCGAAGATCGCTACGAAGCCGGCATCGCGCTCGAGGGCTGGGAAGTGAAGAGCCTGCGCGCGGGTCGCGGACAACTGAAGGAAGCCTACGTCTACGTGAAGAACGGCGAGGCGTTCCTGTTCGGCGCACACTTCTCCCCGCTCACCTCCGCCTCCACGCACGTGCATCCCGACCCGACCCGCACGCGCAAGCTCCTCCTCCATCGCCACCAGCTCGATCACCTCGTCGGATCGGTCGAGCGGCGCGGCTACACGCTGGTGCCGCTGCTGCTCTACTGGAAGGCAGGACGGGCCAAGCTCGAGATCGGGCTCGCGAAAGGCAAGAAGCAGCACGACAAGCGCGCCACCGACAAGGACCGCGACTGGGAGCGCGACAAGGCCCGCCTGCTGAGAAACCGTTGAGGCCCCCTACGTCGGGCCGCGGTCGTTCGCCCTTGCGATAACGGCGTGCGGCCCTACAATGGCTCGTGCTCTTGGGGGCGATCGGCTTCGACGTGGGTCGCGAAACTTCAGGTGCGTGCCGAGGTGCAGTACATCTCGTAAAACATGCTGCAAACTCTTAGTTGCCAACGACGACAACTACGCTCTGGCGGCTTAATCCCGCCTAACCTCCGCCTGGCATGTGCTCGTGCATCCAGAATCGGGGGACGCGCTCACGAGATCGCAGCTCCGGTGTGCTCCAGGCCGGGCTGTTAAAACGTTCTGAAGCTGGTCGCACGTCTTCCCTGCCCGTCGGGTAGCGTGCGACGAGAACAATGACGCGGCTACGCACGTAGTGTCTTGAAGCGTAGGGCTTGCGGACGCGGGTTCGATTCCCGCCGCCTCCACCACGTTCCCCTCGGCCCACCGGCCGAGGGGAACTCCCTGATGTTGACTAACGCCGTTTCGCCCCGATGGTGTGCCGAACCTCATCCTGGGATCCGGCCATGCCAGTTCACATCGTCTGCCCTCACTGCAGTACCACCATCCGCGTTCCCGACGAGCGACTGTCGGATGCGCCTAGGTGTGGGAAGTGCCACGAGCCTCTGTTCGTCGGCAAACCCGTCGAACTGAGCGGCGCTGACTTCGATCAGCACCTGCAACGCAGCGACGTGCCGATCGTGGTGGACTTCTGGGCGCCGTGGTGCGGGCCGTGCGTGATGATGGCGCCGCACTACGAGAGTGCGGCGGGTCGGCTCGAGCCGGGTTATCGGCTCGCCAAGCTCAATACTGAAGATGTGCCGCAGATCGCCGCGCGCTACGGCATTCGCAGCATTCCCACGATGATCGTGTTTCGAGGCGGCCAGGAAGTCGCGCGGCACTCCGGAGCGATCGGCGCCGAACAGATCGTTCAGTGGGTTCGCTCACACGCACCCGTCGAAACGACCAACCGCTAAAGCCCCGCTGCCCGCGGACGATACCTGGGTGCGAGGCGCGTCCCGTGCGCCTGCAGGTGTCGCTGCGCGCGTTCTGCGCATCGACGTATTCAAGTGAGGCGTCGATGGGCGAGACACGCGGGAACAACGTTCGCAGGCTGTTGCTCGGCTGCGCAGTGACACTGGCCGGTTGCGGCGGCGGTGGCGGCGATTCCGCGCCTGCGGGCCCACCCGCGCCTGCGCGTGTCGTTGCACAAACCGACCTGCAGATCGCAGCCCTGCTCTATTCCGGCGCCGAGCGCACCCCCCCAGGTTTTTACGCGGACACCGCGCCACCCGTTGCGACCTACGTGGCAACGTTCCACCTGAAGAACACAGACGTTGCCGCGGCGAGCGAACAGCACGAGCTGTGCACGGACGACTGGAACGACGCGCTCTCGTGGTCCGAGGCGGTCGCCTCGAGCGCCGCGACCTATTCCGATCTCGTGGCGACGGAATCCAACACGCGTTTCTTCGAATTCGGGCGCGTCCCGCGCGGAGAGGACGGCGCGTACCTGCGTGCCCGGGTCTATCGCTGCAGTTACCTGGATCGTGCGTCGGTGGATCTGCTCGCGCCCGGTGCAGCGGCCGGCCAGCTGAATCGACGACCGCTCACGGGCGCAGACCTGCGCGAGCTGAGCGAGTACCTGTGGCTCTTCACGACCTACAACAACTTCGGAAACGTCGTGCTCAAGAGCTCGGGCTCTGGCACCTCGGACCAGCTGGAGCACACGCTTCACCTGGGCCGCCTGCGGCGCGCATCCTCGGGCACCTGCGACTCGATCGACGTGCTCGCCTGGACCCACACGGCCGAGCTGCCCGAGGGCACACTCGCGCTGACCCAGACGACGTTGTGGACGTTCGGTGCGCGCGAGATTGGCAGCGTCGTCGAACTCTGCACACCCTAGTGCACGGCGTACTGCGCGCTCAGCCCGCCCTCGCGCTCAGTGCGGGACCTGCTCGGTGATCCGGATCGCGGTCTCGAGCGCGCGCAGTCCGTCCTCGCCCGTCACCAGTGGCTCCTTGCCTTGCGCTGCACACTCGAGGAACGACTCGATCTGCGACTTCAGCGCATCGCCCTGCTCGAACGCCTGCTCGTCGATGCGCACCTGCGGCAGCTCGCCCTCGGGCGGCGCGTCGCTCTTGCGCACCACCGTCAGGATCTTCTGCTGCAGGTCGACCGACATGTAGGCGTCGTCCTGGAAGATGCGCAGCTTGCGCTCGGTCTTGAGACTCACGCGGCTGGCTGTCGTATTCGCGACGCAGCCGTTGGAGAAGCGGATACGCGCGTTGGCGATGTCCAGCCCGCCCGAGAAGACCGAGGTGCCGATGGCATCGAGGCTCGCGATCGGCGCGTGCACGATGTTCTGGATGATGTCGATGTCGTGGATCATGAGGTCCAGCACGACGTTGACGTCGGTGCCGCGCTGCTTGAACGGCGCGAGGCGATGCGATTCGACGAATCGCGGCACCTTCAGGACCCGGTCGAGCGCGAGGATGCCGGGGTTGAAGCGCTCCACGTGCCCCACCTGCAGCACCTTGCCGGCGTTCGCGGCGACGTCGATGAGGCTGCGGGCTTCGTCGAGCGTCGTGGTGATGGGCTTCTCGACCAGCACGTGAGCGCCCGCCTCGAGGAATGCGCGCGCAATCTCGTAGTGGTGCGGCGTGGGGGTCGCAATGCTGACCGCGTCCACTCGCCCCAGCAGTTCGCGATAGTCGGCGAAGGCCGTTGTCTTGAGCTCTTCTGAGAGCTTGGCACGCGCCTCGGGCGACACGTCCGCGATGCCCACGAAATGCGACGCCGGCAGGACGGCGTATTTCTGCGCGTGGTAGCGGCCGAGATGGCCCGCGCCGATGACAGCAGTGCGCAGTTTCATGTCAGCTCTTCTCCTGCGGGCGCTGACGCGACCACTTGCTGCGTTCCCGGTATTCGCGTCGCATCTGCAGGATCACGGCGCCGTAGATGCACAAAACGACGCCGACGCCGATCAGCAGAGTAGCGAGCGCCGTCCAATGGCCGGTGTCGAGCGACCATGCGAAGCCACCGACACAACTGGCCAGACCGAGAACGAGGGCGGCGCGCGGCTTGAGCTCATAGAGCCTCGGCGGCCACCACAGCTTGTTCTTCGACATGGCCGCATTATAGGGGGCAATCGCGGCCGCAGCGGTTCTGCGAACGCGCACCTTGCCCCGGACGTGCGCGGGCCGCGACAATGCGCGCCGCGACATGAACTCACCCGACCCCACACCCAACGCGCGCCTGCGCGTCTCCGCTTACCTCGAACGACACCCGCGGTTGCGCCGCGAGCTGTACTTCGCGGGCGGCGCGCTCGCCATCGGCCTGTTCGCCCTGCCGGTGCTGATCTACCTGGTGGGGACGCTCACGCTCGGCGACTATGCTTCGGGCGGTTTCGGATCGTTCCTCGCCGACTACTTCTCCGGGCTGTTCACAGGCTGGCTGCCCGCATGGGGCATCGCACTCGGCCCCTATGCTCTGGTGCTGTTCCTGCGCGGCCTGCGTTTCGTCTGGAAGCGATATCTCACCCCCGCGAGCGCCTGAGCAGCGTTCATCCCTTCGCCTAAAGAACCGGCGTTCCGGGCCGCTATAAGCCGTGAGGCCACGCGGCTAAGGCAGGCCACAAGTCATTGATTGGACGCCCGGATCATGCCCATGACTCCAGAGCTGGAAGCGCACCTGCGCTCGTTCGTCAACTTCCCCAGTCCGCCTGGGGTGGCCACGCACATCATCGAGCTCGCGCAGGATCCGAACATCGAGATGGGCAAGGTCGCGAAGGCGGTGAGCCTGGACCCGGCGCTCACCACCAAGATCCTGCGCATCGCCAATTCCCCGCTCTACGCGCAGCGCCGCCGCAGCGACAACCTGCGCCAGGCACTCGTGGTCCTGGGGCTCAACGCGACGCTCACGCTCGCGCTCAGTTTCTCGCTCGTGAAATCCCTGCGCAGCGACAAGCCGAACGGCGTCAACTATCCGCACTTCTGGCGCCGCGCGGTGCTGTCGGCGACCGCGAGCCGCGCGCTCGGTGACGCCCTGGGGCAGACGCACGCCGAGGAACGTTTCCTCGCCGGCCTGCTGCAGGACATCGGCATGCTCGCGCTCGACCGCGGCGTCGCGGACCTGTATCGCGACCTGGGCGAGGTGCAACGCGATCACCGCGCGCTGCAGGCGCACGAGAAGCGCCGCCTCGCCATCGATCACGCGGAAGTGGGCGCGTGGCTCATGCGCACGTGGAACCTGCCCGACCGGCTGTGCGTCGCGATCGAGCAGAGTCATCGCATCGAGCAGGCGCGCGCGCGCGAGCCGGCCGACATCTTCAACCGCTGCGTGAGTCTCTCCGGCAGCATCGCCGACATCTTCCTGCTCGAGCCCGAGCAGCGGCCCTTCGCCGAGACCGCGCAGGTGGTCGAGCGCTGCCTGGGTCTTTCGAAGGAGGAATTCGGCGCCGTGCTGAACACGATGAGCTCACTCATCCCGGACACCGAGGGACTCTTCGAGATCGACATCCTCGGCTCGCGCGAGCCGGACTCGATCATGGAGCAGGCGCGCGAGATCCTGATGGTGCGCAACCTGCAGACCTTGCGCCAGGTGGAAGCCGTGCGCGACGCCGGGTCGGCACAGTCACGCCGCGCCGACGCGGACGAGGAAGCGCGTCGCGATGCGCTCACCGGCTGCTACAACCGTTCGCACGCCCACAGCTGCCTCGCGCGCGAGTTCGCGCATTCGCTCAAGAACGA
>DASTQG010000075.1:0-3512 GCA_035761885.1 Steroidobacteraceae bacterium
CTTCAATGACAACGGCAGCACGGAAAACACCGGTGACACGCTGGCCGCGTTCCTGTTCGACACGGTCAAGATCGGCGAGCGCTGGTACCTGAATGCGGGCGTGCGCCACGACCGCTTCGACGTCAGCAGCGAGTCGGTCTCGGCCCTGGGCGTGAGCACGGTGGCCGAAGCGCGCGACTCCATGACGAGCTGGCGCGCCGGTGTCGTCTACAAGCCGCGTGAGAACGGCAGCATCTACCTCGTGAGCGGCACGTCGTTCAACCCGTCCGCGGAGACGGGCGTGATCGCCGCGGCGCAGACGACGCTCGATCCGGAAGAGAGCATCACGTACGAGATCGGTACGAAGTGGGACGTGTTCGACGAGACGCTCTCGCTCACGGCAGCTGTCTTCCGTACGGAGAAGACCAACGCGCGCACGCCGGGCCTGCCGGGCGAACCGCCCACGGTGCTCGACGGCGAGCAGCGCGTGGACGGCCTGGAGCTGGGTTTCGCGGGCAACGTGACGCAAGCCTGGTCGGTGTTCGGCGGCTACGCTTACATGGACAGCGAGATTCTCGAGTCCAACAACCCGCTCGAGGAGGGCAACGAGATCGGCAACACGCCGCCGCACACGTTCAACCTCTGGACGACGTACGCGCTCTCGCCACGCCTGCAGTTCGGATTCGGCGCGCAGTACATCGGCGAGCGCACGGTGAGCAACACGGTGACGACCGAGCTGGATGCGTTCTGGCTGCTGGATGCCTCGGCTTCGTACGCTCTCACCGACAACATCGCCCTGTTCGCAAACGTCTATAACCTGGCGGACGAGGAGTACTTCGAGAAGCTGCACGGCGGCGGCTCGCACGCCGTGCCCGCGCCCGGCCGTACCGCGCAGTTGCGCATGACGGTGAGCTGGTGATGCCGAAGGTGCGTGCCGGCAATCTCTCCGCCGGCGCGCACGCGATGCCACGGAACCCTGGATGATCCTGCAGATTCCCAACGTTCTCTCCGCCGAGCAGCTGGCTCATTGCCGGCGCGTGCTCGATGGCGCGGAGTGGGTCGACGGACGCGTGACAGCGGGTCACCAGTCCTCGCAGGCCAAGCGCAACCTGCAGGTCGTGGAGGGCTCACCCGCCGCGCGTGAGCTCGGTGCGCTGGTCTTGCAAGCGCTGGAAGTGAATCCCGTGTTCGTAGCGGCAGCGCTGCCGGCGCGCGTATTTCCGCCGCTCTTCAATCGCTACGAGCCGGGTCACGCGTTCGGCACGCACGTCGACAACGCCATTCGACAGGTGCGCGGCACGGCGCACCGCATCCGCACGGATCTCTCGGCCACGCTCTTCATCTCGGCGCCCGAAGACTACGAGGGCGGTGAGCTGGTGGTCGAAGACACCTACGGCGCGCGTGGCGTCAAGCTTCCCGCGGGGCATCTAGTACTCTACCCCGCGACCAGCCTGCATCACGTGCAGCCGATCACCCGCGGCGCGCGCATTGCTTCCTTTTTCTGGATTCAGAGCATGGTGCGCGACGATGGCCAGCGCACGCTGCTGTTCGATCTCGACCGCGCAATCCAGAGTCTCGCGGGAAACGAGAAGGCATCTGCCGCGGCCGTGCAACTCACCGGCGTGTACCACAACCTGGTGCGCCGCTGGGCCGACCCGTGACCTGGCGCGACGTCTGGTATCAGACGCACTGGCTGGTTGGAATCACGGCAGGCGTCGTGCTCGCGGTCGTTGGCCTGAGTGGCGCCGTGCTGTCGTACGAGCAGACGATACTCGAGGCGCTCAATCCGAAATTGATGCGCGTGGAGCCCGCGGGCCGCGCGGCGCGCTCGCCGCACGAGCTCGTCGCGAAAGCGCGCGAGGCGTTTCCGGACAAGACGGTGAGCGCCATCACGCTCGCCTCCGGCGCCGACGAAAGCGCGCGCGTGGTCGTGAACGAGCGCGGCGCCGGCGGGCCGGGCAATCGACGTGGCACGACTGTGTTCGTCGATCCCTACACCGGAGCGATGCTCGGAAGCGAGTTGCGTGGCGACAAGGCGCTGCACGTCGTCGAAGACGTGCATCGGCGCCTTGCGTCCGCAGACACCGGCAAGCTGATCGTCGGCATCTCGACGGCGTTGCTGCTGCTGCTGGCAGGCACCGGCCTGTACTTGCGCTGGCCGACAGTGGCTTCGACGTTGCGCGTGTGGTTCACCTTCAGAACATCGCTCAAGGGCCGCACGTTCCTCCGGCACCTGCACGCGATCGTCGGCACCTGGGTGCTGCTTTTCTACCTGCTGGCGTCGCTCACCGGCCTGTACTGGTCTTTCGAATGGTATCGCGACGGACTGTTCGCGATGACGGGCGCACCGCGGCCGCAAGGTTCGGGCGCAGCACCGGCAGCCGCTCCGCAGAGCCGGGCTGCCAACGAGTCAGCGACGGCGCGCGGGGCATCAGCGGCCCGCTACGATTCTTCCGCTCGTCCCAAGGCCGCGACGGACGATGGGCCGCAGATCGCAGCCGCTTGGGCCGTGTTCGAAAGCAACGTGCCGGCGTTTCGAACCGCGACGCTCACGTTGCCGAAACCCGGCGATACCAGGTTCGAGGTCCGCTATCTCGACGTGGACCCTGTGCACGAGCGCGCCTACAACCGCATCACGATCGAAGGCGCCACGGTCGCGAAACACGAGCGCTACGATGACAAGCCGGGCGGGCACAAGCTGATGAGCAGCATGTTCGTGCTGCACAAAGGTTCGTTCTTCGGTTGGGCCGGCACGCTCCTGATGATGCTCGCCAGCCTCGCGATGCCGCTCTTCGCGGTCACCGGCTGGATGCTGTATCTGGATCGTCGCAAGCGAAAGGCGAGGGCACGCGAGCGAGCCGCCAGTGGCGTCTCAGCGCCTGGCTACGCTCGGGAAAACTCCTGACCGATTCGAAAGCGCCTTACGTGCACCCTGTGGCAGGGCGCTTTGTTGCGATCGATCAAGTCAGGAGTCCCAGCGAGATCCGCTAGCGCCATGGGCGGCTTTCGCCTCAGCCCGCCCGGCTCATCGGCAGCCCCAGCTCCGCCTGCCGCAACCGCCCGATTTCATCGCGCAGTTTCGCGGCCTGCTCGAACTCGAGGTTGCGTGCGAGCCTGAACATCTCCTGCTCGAGCTTCTTGATGCGCTTGACGATCTGCTCCGGCGGCAGGTTCGCGTACTCCGCGGGCGTTTCGGCGACGCGCCGCAGCCTGGCCGGCGTTGGCGCTTCCGCGCGCGCTCCCTCCATGATGTCCGCGACGCCCTTCACGATGCCGCGCGGGGTGATGCCGTGCCGCTCGTTGTACTCGATCTGCTTGCGCCGGCGCCGGTCGGTCTCGTCGATCGCGCGCCGGATCGAGCCCGTCACCTGGTCGGCGTACAGGATCGCCCGCCCGTTGAGGTTGCGCGCCGCGCGGCCGATGGTCTGGATCAGCGAGCCCTCGGAGCGCAGGAAACCCTCCTTGTCGGCGTCGAGGATCGCCACCAGCGACACCTCCGGCATGTCGAGGCCCTCTCGCAGCAGGTTGATGCC
>DASTQG010000076.1:0-3786 GCA_035761885.1 Steroidobacteraceae bacterium
CGGCTTCGGCGGGCTGCACGCGCACGCGCACGCCGCCGCGCTCGGTGAACTTCACGGCGTTCCCTGTGAGGTTCAGCAGCACCTGGCGCAGGCGCACCGGATCGCCTTTCACCACGCGCGGCACCGATTCGTCGTACTCCATCGTCAGGGTGAGGCCGCGCTCCGCCGCCGTCGGCTGCAGCAGCGCACGCACGTCCTCGCAGATCGAGCGCAGGTCGAAGTCGACCTGCTCCACGGTGAGCCGGCCCGCCTCGATCTTCGAGTAGTCGAGCACGTCGTTGATGATGGTGAGCAGCGCATCGCCCGAGCGGCGGATGGTCTCGGCGAATTCGCGCTGCTCGCGGTCCAGGCGCGTGTCGAGCAGCAGGTTCACGAAGCCGAGCACGCCGTTCATGGGCGTGCGGATCTCGTGACTCATCATCGCGAGGAACTCGGTCTTGGCCTTGGAGGCTGCCTGCGCGCGCTGCGCCTGCACTTCGGCCTGCGCCTTCGCCTCGGCGAGGCGGCGCTGCACGGTGCGATCGCGCAGGCGCGAGCGTTGTACCGAACGACTGAGCCGCGTGGTGACCATGCCGCCGAGCACCGAGAGCAGCGCGACGGCGGCGAAGGCGATCGCGCCCGCGCGGCGGATCGTCGCGAGGCGCGCGTCCAGATCGCGCACCCACATGTCCACGCCCGCGACGCCGGCGAACTTTCCCTCGCTGTCGAAGAACGGCGCGTACGCACTCATGTAGCTGCGCAGCTGCTCGTGCACCGGCTCCGAATTCACCGCGGGCTCGTGCAGCTCCAATGCACGGCGCAGCGCCGGATCGGGCGTGTTGTACGCCGTCATGATCGGATCGGGCGGCAGATGGTCGGGCTCGACCTTGTAGAGATAGTCGGTGCCGAGCACGAAATAGATCTGTCCGCGCTGGCGGATCGCCGTATAGACGTAGATCACGTCGGAAGTGGCCTTGTGAAAGGCCACGAGCGGTGCGAGCGCCCTGAGATGCGGCTCGCTCCCGCCCTGGTCTTCAGAACGCAGCGTGCCATGCAGGTCGCCGTCCACTTGCGCGGCGGCGACACGCGCGAGCTGCAGGAGCTCGGTCTGCACGGCCTGGATCTGCGCTTCCTGCGCCGAGCGCCACAGGAAGAACAGGCCCAGCGAAGCCACAGCAAGGATCGCGCCACCTGCCAGCAGACCGTGCAGGAGCGAGCGGTCCATGCGCCCGAGTTGTGTAGTCACGTTGCGCTGCCCGGCTGGCCAATGGGTTACGGCCCACCGCCCGGCGGACCCACGCTTGCTCAGCTTGTATCGGCCGGGACCAGGCGGTCTTGAGGCTCTCGTCTGCGCGCTGCGACACCTCGCACGCCCGAGCAGTTTCGACGCGTCGGTCTGGGCAAACGCGGCGGCAGGCGTATTTTCAAACACGAGCGCGTACTCATGAGGGATGAGTGCGGCGACTCGCATGGGAGGGAATCATGCAAGCAGGCGACTCACTGTGCCGTGCGTCCGCGGCACTTGCTTTCTGCGCGCTCGCCCAGTCGGCGCACGCGCAGCTCACCGACCAGACCCAGACGCCGAACGCCGAAGGCGCCGGCATCTCCAAATCGCTCGAACAGCAGATCGGCGCGGGTGTCGGCAACGCGATGACGCCGAATTCCTCGACGTACATCATCGCGCGCGACCCGGCCCGCTCGATCCGCCGTGGGCGGCAACTGTTCCAACGCAAGTTCACACTCGCACAGGGCTTCGGCCCGCGTACGCTCGACGGCATCGGCGACATCGAGGCACAAGGCGCGATCGGCGCCGGCCTGATCGAGAGTTGCGCCGGATGCCACGGCCGTCCGCGCGGAGCGGCGGGCTTCGGGGGCGACGTGGTCACCCGACCCGACAGCCGCGACGCCCCGCACCTGTTCGGCCTGGGCCTGCAGGAGATGCTCGCCGACGAGATCACCACCGACCTGCGCGCGATCCGCGACCGTGCGATCTCCGATGCGCGGCGCTTCCGCCAGACCGTGACCTATTCGTTGCGCTCCAAGAACATCCAGTACGGCTCGATCCGTGCGTTCGCCGACGGCCGCGTCGACACTTCCGGCGTGCGCGGTGTGGATCCCGATCTGCGGGTACGACCGTTCTTCGCGCAAGGCGGCACCACGTCGATCCGCGAGTTCGTGATCGGCGCATTCAATGACGAGATGGGATTGCAGGCGGTCGATCCGCTGCTCACCGCCGCGGCTGCCGGCGCGCGCCGCGTCACGCCCACCGGCATGGTGCTCGACGGCTCGAAGGACCTGGTGCAGAAGCCCCTGGCATCGAGCCCCAACGACGACCTCGACAACGACGGCGTGCGCAACGAAATCCCGACCTCGCTCGTCGATCACATGGAGTTCTATCTCTTCAACTACTTCAAGCCCGGCACGTACCGCCAGACTTCGGTGACCGCCGCGGGCAGGACGCTGATGTCGCAGATCGGCTGCACGGGGTGCCACATTCCGGACCTGGTCATCAACCGCGACCGGCGCGTGGCGGACGTCAACACGGTGTACGACCCGGAGTTCGCATTGTTCAACGGCCTGTACGCCACGGCCTCGCTCCTGCTGACCGAGCAGGACGACGGCACGGGCCATCCGACGCTCAAGCGACCGCAGGGCCGCTCGTTCGTGGTGCGCAACTTCTTCGCCGACATGAAGCGCCACGACCTGGGACCGAACTTCCACGAGCGCAACTACAACGGCTCGATCGAGCGGATGTTCATGACCGAGCCGCTGTGGGGCGTGGGCTCGACGCCGCCGTACGGGCATGACGGGCGCAGCATCAACCTGCGCGAAGTCATCCTGCGCCATGGCGGCGAGGCCGCCGCTTCGCGCAACGCCTTCGCGAGGCTGTCGGAATCGAACAAGAGCGCGATCCTCGAGTTCCTCAACTCGCTGGTGCTGTTCCCGCCGGACGACACGGCGTCGAACCTGGATCCGGGCGACCCGAATGCGCCCGGGTTCCCCCAGCGCGGCCACGGCAGTATCAAGCTGACGGTGCTGTTCAACGACCCGAACGATCCTGAATAAGGGCCAGGGGACCGGCCGAGGGAGGGCCGTAGGTTCGGTGCCGCTGCGGCACCGAGCCTATGCACCCCCGGGAGCCTTCTCGCGCGTATTCTCTGGAAAGGGCGCCTTGCCGCCCGACGCGAGGAGAGTTCGATGTCCGCCCGTATCGTCGGCCTGGCTGCCCTGCTCTGCCTGCCCCTGCTCTGCCAGGCGCAGAGCCCGGAACTGAAGATCCCCTCGTTCGACCACCTCAAGCACCAGGCCACGGACTCGGTCGACATCACGCTCGGCGCCTGGCCGCTGCGCATCGCCGCCTTCTTCATGGACAAGGACGACCCGGAAGAGGCCGAGCTCAAGGAGCTGTTCCGCTCGCTGAAGTCGATTCACGTGCGCAAGTACGAGTTCGACACGGACTTCGCCTATTCGGAAGCGGACGTCGAATCGGTGCGGCGGCAGCTTCAGTCCGGTGGCTGGACGCCGCTCGTGCAGGTGCGCAAGCGCGACGAGCACGAGAGCGTGGACGTCTGCGTGCTGATCGAGGGGGACAAGACCAAGGGCCTGGCCATCGTGGCCACGGAGCCGCGCGAGTTCGCCATCGTGCACCTGGTCGGCTCCATCGACATGGAAGCCATCGCGCGCCTCGACGGTAACGACAAGCTGGGGTTGCCGAACCTCGACACGGTGGCGCAGGCCGAAGAGCCCGTACTCGATGACCCCGTGCGTTGAAGAAGGAATGCGGCCTGATTGAGCGGCGACGTTCCA